>CAYIGO010000038.1:0-6115 GCA_964362965.1 uncultured Gammaproteobacteria bacterium
CTAAAATATATTATTGGCTTGGGCCAAGCTGAAGGGGCAATTGTCACATTTCCAAATTAACCTCTCTCTTTTATTCTCTCTCCTAAGCGTAGGAGAGAGGCGATGTATAATGAAGACATGATTATTACCAAAGTTAAACCCTTTACTGCTGAAGAAATAACCAAGTTGAGGGAATTGTTTGACACTTATATCAAAACTGTTATTGATGTAGAGAAGAAAATTTGTTCGGCTGGGTGTGACCGGCATTTTGAGTCAGAGAAGATATTGCTTGGCCAGGGTTCAAACCAAAACGATCTCTGGGGTGGAGGATTGGATATGGAAACAAAAACTATTGATTGCAACTCCATGATCAATATCCGCCCCAGTCAAAATAACACCAGCAACGAAATTCTTGATCCAAACTTACGTGGAAAATACGAGAAGTTAACAAAGTTTTTCTTTCCCACTATTTATGAACAATAAGATAGTCCTAATGTCTATTGCCAGTGATCTAAAAAGAATTGCTTTGGGGTTGCATCGTGGGTCACAGACCACAGTAGATAGATTTACTCAAGAAGTATTGAAGAGAAAATTGGAAATTGATAATTCTACCCTTGAACCTTATATCTACAAATGGATTCAGAAATTAGATTCGGCCGTTTCCAATTCCGACGACGCTCTTATGCTCAGCACCATTTTCCAAAATTATTCTCAATATAAACTATGAATGTTATTTTATATGTAGCTTTGACAGCCAATGGCATGATTGCGAATAAATCCCAGGCAATACAGTTACATTATAAGGTTATCAAATAATGTTACAAACAATCTTTATAATCATAAGCTCGCTATTGGCTCTTATTTCACCAATTATCTATGCAAAAGCGATTTTCGGAGGTGAAGCTAAGCCACATCGGACTACCCGTCTTATATTGCTGCTGATTACATCTCTTTCCACCCTCTCCCTTTTTGCTCAAGGAAACACTGTAGCTATTTGGTTAGCGGGAGTATCGACACTCCAATCGATACTAATATTTATCTTGAGTATTAAATATGGAATGGGTGGTTGGGCTAAGTCAGACCTGATTTGTTTGGCAATAGCTTTGGCTGGAATATTGCTCTGGAAGATTACAGATAATCCAGCATTGGCTCTATATGCTTCAATCACGGCTGACTTTACAGGCATGATTCCAGCTCTGATAAAGACCTATAAATTTCCCAAAACCGAAGTCTGGACTTTTTATTTTTTAGATGTGTTTGCGGCCCTATTCAGTGTGTTGGCAATAAAAAACCGGACATTGCAAGAGACCTCGTATCCTTTGTATATCATGTTAATTAATTTATTTATGGTTTTATTAATCGTTAGACCAAAAAAAAGACCGATAAAACCAATACCCCAGACAAAATTACGGATGTGGTGAGAGAAGGAAGAGAATTTACTTCTTGACAAAAGTAAAGAATAGGAGTATACATAAATTATGTATCAAAGCACTGTATCTATTCAAGGACAAACGACTATTCCTGTGCAAATTCGAGAGGAGCTGGGTCTGGTGCCTGGTGCTCAAATGATTTGGGAAGCGATTGAAAACAAGCTTGGAGTAAAATATGTTCAGATCACTCCCGCCTCAGCTTTAGCCCTGAAATCATTAAAAGGCATTGCCAAAGGTTTGTATAAGAAGTATGGCAATGGACAGAAGTATCTTGCACAAGAAAGAGCCGCATGGGACAAAAAATCTATTTAGACACAAATCTCTATATCGCTTTTTTTGAAGGCGGATCTGCGATATCTGAAAAAGTCGAGGAATTGTTGCTTAATTCTATTGAAAAAGAGATAGAGATTATTGCCTCACCCATCGTTACTTTAGAATTATTGGTAGCCCCACTTCGGGAAAATCAAGATCAACTAATTAATATTTACCGAAACCTCACAAATCACATTTCGAACTTGAGTTTTGTTGATTTTTCTCCAGAGATGGCTGAAATTGCAGCTAAACTTAGAGCTAGATACGATCTAGCTACACCTGACTGTATTCACATAGCGACAGCGATATCAGAGAAAGTAGACATATTTTATACGGCCGATAAAGGAATAAAAAAAGTTAAAGAAGTAAAGATAGAGTTTATTTAAATGTTTGATTTTTGATTTTAGGAAGTTTTTTAGGGGAGAATTTGGTAAACTCAAGATATGGCCGATATGATTGTGGTCTACGTGACCTGCGAGAGTCCGGAGCAGGCAAAATTCATAGGCAAATATTTTTGCACCTTTTATGATTTGGATGGAAATTTGGTCCAAATAATTGGTGACAGATGATAAAGATTATATTAATCACCGGTTGTTCGAGCGGATTTGGAGAAGTCACGGCTGAGTATTTAAAAAATCTGGGTTATAAAGTTATTGGCACAACTAGAAAAGAATTAGATGTAACATGGTCATTTAAAAAAATTCAAAAAACAATAACAGGATACGGCCAGATCGATGTTTTGATAAATAATGCAGGTTACGGGCAATTGGGGACAATCGCCGATACTTCAGAAAAACAAATCCGCGATCAATTTGAAACCAATGTTTTTGGTTTGTTGAAAATAACAAACGCTGTGTTGCCAATGATGCGCAAACAAAATTCAGGAATCATAATAAATGTGTCCTCAGTGGCGGGATTTGTTACCAATCCGCATGGAGGTATCTATGCTGCTTCAAAATTTTCTATTGAAGCCATTACTCAAAGTTTAAGACAGGAAGAATGGAAAAATGGAATTAGGGTAACCAGTATCAATCCTGGACCATTCGATACTAAATTTTGGGACAATTCAAAAAGTGATATTGTGACTCAAAGTTTACTAAAGAAAGCTATGAGTAGAAGAGAAAACCCAATATTCTTTGCTAAAAAAATAAAAGAAATAATTGAAAGTGACTATATTTATCCACGTTACATGGTGGGGACAAACGCACAAGTGATGAGAACCCTTTATCGAGTATTACCTGACTTCGTGCTGGACATCTTAATGAGATTTATATTTGGGAAACTTAGCCAAGCGCAGGCAGAGCCGAAGCCGGATTTGTCGATTTGAAAAGGAGTTACCTTTCTGGGGTTTTTGAGAAAAATCAGGGTGCAGTAGTTTTTGGAGAGAAACCAACTTAAATCCATGTTACTGAGCCGGGGATGTAGTTGGAGTTTCGGGGGCTAGAGTATCTGAAACTTTAATAGGAGGAACTATCTTAGGTTTTGGAAGTTCTTTCTCTGGTGTAGTCAACTGAGTAGGGGTAGACGGTTTCTCTGAGACAGGAGTAGCGGTTGGTTCAATCTTTTTCTTTAGTTCATCAGCTTCGGCAGAGGCAGTCTGATAATCGGATGAGTTCTTGTCAGTAATGAGTTGCATGACTTGATTTAGACTCGCCAAAGCTCTTTCGTATTGGCCTTTTTCTCGCAGAGCAGCAGCTAGATTGTAATGGGCGTTGGCTAGGTCAGGCTTGAGATCAACTGCCGTCTGAAAGATTCTAATTGCTTCATCATAATTTTTTTGAGCAAAGAATACTCCACCCAGGGCAATCCTTAAATTAGGATTTATCGGATCTAATACCACCGCCTGTTGGTATGATGCCGTGGTCCAAGCATCAGCACCTTGGGCAAAGTTTAACAAGTTTCGGTAAATAGAAGCTAAGTTTTCGACGTTGGTAACTTTGGTAGGATTTAGGGCTACGGCATTCTTGGCTTCGCGGATAGCCTGCTGAACAAGCTGAGAGACAGTATTGCGGTCAGTGTCAGATATATCTTTATTGCTCGCAAGAGTGTTGGCTATGAGCATATTAGTCTGGGAATAGGCTACCCTATATGTATCCCGGAAGGGGTTGGCTTGGACAGTAGTAATAAGTGTATCATAAGTTTTTTTACCATCATTGGCGGAAGCAGCGTTTAGGGATTTTTGAAATAGAACTTCGGCTGAATAAGCACGACCTGTCAAATAGACAGTAGGTCCAAAAATCAACAAGACTACAACTAAGACGGCCCAAGGTAATAGAGGGGAATGTCCGGATGAAGTAGTAGCAACAATATCGAGTGTTGATTCATGAACAGTAGCAAGGCCTGCTAAACGGTGAGACAGAACCAATAATGCCGAGAGTATAAACATTAAGCCAATTGTGACGGTGGTCAGGGGTAGCCAGATTTGGACGAACATTAGTGTCAACAATGCTGACCCTACAGCCACTGGTAAAAATTCTTTGGAATCTAATGACTTTATAAACATCTGGGCCTGTCGTGCCAACCAATATAAGTAAGCCGCCAAACCTAAAAACCCGGTTAGCGTCAACACCTGTAAGTATTGATTACTGCTTGAGGTAAAGCGGATGGCCCAATTGGGTGTCAAATTAAACGTGATTGGTCTAAACTGGGTAAAATCGGACAGGAAACTGGCCGGACCTGATCCGAAGATGGGTGAGTTTTTCAAGACCTCAAGAGCTATAGCCCAACCCGTGGATTGGGGTAAAAATGTAGGTTTATAAGCGGATTGTGGTGAAAAGATGAGATATCCAGTCATAGCAATAGCTACTAAATTTACAAAGACAACTGTGGCAGGAAGTATAGAGGAAGAGGAAGAAAATTTGTGTTTTATCAAAATTACCAACGCCAGTACAAGTGAAACCAAAAGGTAAACAAATGAATTTAATGATGCACCCGTGGGGGACCAAATTACAGATTTAGCAAAATTCATAGATTCGGGTAAGAACTTATTGGCCAAGCCTGATCCCCAAACTATACTTAGTATTGCCACAGTAATACTGGAAGCAAAAAAACTGGTAACTAAAAGCGATATTTCTTGTTTTGTCTTAAATATGTTACTAATAGTAAAAAATAACACTAATCCAGCTAACATTGTTCCTGTTTGAGCAGGATCTAGAAGTGCCTCAATTTTGTTTGGACTGCGAAGTACTGTTGAGAGGAGAAAAGATACTGCCAAAACTAAAGTCGGTAGTCCCAGCGGGGTACGTAAAATTTTTACTTGTTTATCTAAAACCCAATGAACGCTCAGAATTACTAATGATACCAATGATGTTCCAATTAAGAGAATTTGTTTATTGAAATCATAAAAATCGGAAGTCAGAGGAAGAAACCACAGAGGAAATAGAAATACGAACACTAAAGACAAGCCAATTCCAATTCTTTGTACTAACTCCGAGTGTTTCATAAGTTAATTAAAGTTGATATTTTGATAACTGTCAAGGGGGATTCAGAAAGGTTAGTACCCAACTTGTTAGGTATGTACCCGACAATCTCGTGTTACAATTTACATATGGTCAAAACTCTTAATCCTCAGCAACTTGAGGCGATACAACACCAAACCGGTCCACTTCTGGTTATTGCCGGAGCTGGTACTGGTAAAACAACAGTTATCACTGAAAGGATCAAATATTTGTTGTCGCACGGTTTGGCCTTGCCAAATGAAATACTGGCTCTGACATTTACAGAGAAAGCAGCTACCGAGATGCAAGATCGGCTGGACGAAGTCATGCCTCTTGGTTATTCCAAAATGTTTATCGGCACCTTTCATTCATTTTGTGAACAGTTCTTAAGAGACAATGGAATTAATATAGGTTTGGACTATGAGTTTGATCTTCTGACAGAAGTGGACGCAGTGGCTCTATTCAAAAAGAATATTTATAAGTTCAACTTGGATTATTATCGCCCTTTGGGTAATCCTCATAAGTTTATTGAGGCAATCTTAAAACATTTTTCTAGATTAAAAGACGAAAATGTGACGACAGACGAATATCTAAAATTTGTCAAAGATCAAAACGATATTGAATTGGCAAACTTATATAAATCGTGGGAACAGATTAAGGCTGATAATTCGGCAATGGAATTTGCAGACCTAATTTATTACACACTTCATATATTAAACAATCGTCCCCAAATTGCCAAAAAATACCAAGAGAACTTTAAATATATCTTGGTAGATGAATATCAGGATACCAACTATGCTCAAAATAAAATCTTGGAGATTCTGGCATCAAAGCACCGCAATATTAATGTCGTGGCCGACGACGACCAAGCAGTGTACCGGTTTCGTGGGGCAGCTGTCGGTAATGTATTGTCTTTCCTTGATATCTACAAAGATGTCAAGACTGTAGTTTTGACTC
>CAYIGO010000039.1:0-5961 GCA_964362965.1 uncultured Gammaproteobacteria bacterium
AGGTAACTATAAAGACTCCGGCGGTAATCATAAACCAATTAATAGGCCAGAGAATATGGTCTTCGACGACTCGAATAATGCGAAGGAGTTTGTTTACAAAAGAAATTCTCGGTTTGGCCATAAACATTCCCACAAATAGTGGCAGATCGGACACCCCCCAGGCCCAACGCTTTTTTTGTTGATAATCGTTATAAAAAGTTTTCCAAATACTCGATGATTCTGCAGCATCAGCTGATGAAGGCAAGAATATTGGTTCGACCTCTACTTTACCATCGAGGGCAAAAAAAGCCTTGAAAAATATCCGGTAATCCTCGGGAATAACATCTGTGTCCCAATAGCCTATGTCGTGAATCATTTGCAGGGATGCTGTGTAATTGGAAAAATTTACCAGGCGATCCTTGCGGGACAGAATACTGATTTGCCAGATATTAGACAGAGCATTGACTACCCGGCTTGGCATGGGGATGCGCCAAATATTATTGTAAAAAACAATTGCCGGTTGCCAAAACTTTAAATATCTATGTGGATCATCCAAAAATTTGAAGGTCAAATAAGCGAAATATTGTCTATGTAATATGGCGTCGGCATCATTGGAAGTAATGGTGGTATAGCGAATATCCCAACCCAATTTATCGATCAGTATTTCTTTGGCTCGTCTAGCTGCCCAGGCTTCATTTGAAGACTTGCCGATTAATTCTCCGACTATCCCCTTGGGATGAACAGTAACGATATATGATCCAAATTTTTTACCAAGCGTATTTCGCAAGCTTTCGGCGCCAATTTTACCATTGGGTAATCTCTCCTCAGTTGCTACCACCACGGCTATTTGTTTTAAAGGGAAAGTCTGTCGGGTCAAGGCTTCAATTGTCCGTTGGTAAACCTCACTGGGTTCGTTGGCTACCAATATTAGGACAATATGGCGGACTTTTTTCCAGTCACCAAAACCCATGACTTCTTTCATCCAATCAAGATTTGTAGCCGCCTGAATACGGAAATGGGAGACGAGGGTTGCAACCAATAACGACAAGCCTTTGTATACCCAAAAGACATCAAATAATAAAATAAAATATGCAGTTATGTCAGGGAAAAAATATCCCCCCCAAAAGAGAAAGGCAATAATATTCCAAGAAATAAATCCGGGAATGATTTCTAAAAATCTTTTCATATATTAAATAAAGTTTGGCAATTATTATCCGTTATTTCTTCAATTTGATTAATTGAAGAATTACGTAAATCAGCCAATAGTTGTGCGATTATTTTAACATTTTTAGGCTGATTTTGCTCATTTCTTATGGGCTCTGGTGATAAGTATGGTGAATCGGTCTCGATTAACAATTTATCGTCTGGTACCAATTTTGCAACATCTCTTAAATATTCACTTTTCTTAAAAGTCAGTATTCCTCCAAAGCTTATGTACCAGCCTCGGGAAACACACTCTTTCATAAAACTTTCACTTCCCGTAAAACAGTGACACATAACTTTTGGATAATCACCAACAATATCCAATATTTTTAGATTCTGGTTGCGATTATGAATAATCAAGGGCAAATCACAATATCTGGCCAATTCGACATGTGATCTTAGTAAATCAAGTTCCCTTGGATCATCTGAATCCAATCCGCACTCGCCAATAGCCACCACTTTTGGTTGTCTAACCAAATCTTTAATTTCTAAAATACTGTCCTTTGATTCGGGATGAATTCCTACGGTAGCATAAACATTCGAATATTTTTGAGCAATTTCAATGGCCTTTTTACTCGACTTGATATCAAAACCTACACAAATTAAACTGGTGATTCCTTCCTCTTTGCATCTTTGCAACTCTGTCACTATGTCACTTATATTTTGCAGGTGGCAATGTGCATCGGTCATAGATGAATTATACTTTAAAGATATGCGAAACAAGGCGCTTTCAACTCTCTTTGTTTTCAATGGCGTATTTTTGCTAGCGGGAAGTCTTTTGGGTCCTCTCTATGCAGTCTTCGTCGGAAATATTACCAAGGGTATAGCATCAATTACCATCTCCTGGTCGGTATTTTTATTTTCCACCACCATTTTTACAATGCTAGTGGCAAAAGTTGGGGATCAAATAAAAGAGAAAGAATATATGCTTATCGCAGGGTACTTAATCCGCGCGGTTGTCTGGTTGTCTTATATATTTATCCATGATTTTTATCTCCTGATAATTGCTCAATTTATTCTGGGTATCGGCGAAGCATTGGGGACGCCAGCATTTGAGGCAATATTTGCTGAACACCTAGACCGAGGAAAACACATCTTCGAGTATTCCGAATGGAAAGTCTTGAGTAATATAATTTTGGCGGTTGGTACTCTCTTGGGAGGTGTAATTGTTGAAAGATTTGGCTTTAGTCCACTATTTTTCTTTATGTCTTTGTTGGCCATGATTTCGTGTGTGGGCGTATGGCTCAAGCCAAGAAAACTATTATGACTAGAAAACAATCTGTCTAAATTTTTACTTGATGCGGGGGAATAAAAGAGCGCTGCTTTTGATAATAGGACCGGTAAATTGAGCCAGGATATTTTCTGAAGTCTTGGGAAGAAAAGGAGCTATGCCTGTCGCAATTCTTCTTATTTGATTAACATAGTCATCCAATCTACTTTTAAGTTTCTCAGAAGTTAGTGTCCAGGGTTTGTTTTCCTCGATTGTCTGATCGAGTCTGGAAATCCAAGCCCAGATTATTCCCAAGGCTTCGTTAAATTTATATTTATCCAATTGTTTTCTTACTTGCTCAAATGGGGCTTCTTCAAATCGCCAAGCATCACTTTTAAATTCAAAGTTCTCTTTCTCACACAATTTCGCCACTCGTGCCACCAAATTTCCCAAGCCATTGGCTAAATCGGAATTATAAGCATCATTGTATTTTTCCCACGTAAAGTCACTATCTTCCCATGGATGAACCTTTGCCAGTAAATAATATCTGAGGGCGTCTGTCCCAAGTCTATTTACCAACTCAATTGGGTCAACCACATTGCCAAGACTTTTGGAAATCTTTTGACCATTGGCTGTCATAAAACCATGAATGAATACTTGCTTGGTATTTGGAAGATTGGCCGAGAGAAGCATTGCTTGCCAAATGGCCGTCTGTTGTCTCAAATTATCTTTTCCGGCCGTCTGAATTCCAGGCCAAAATTCGTCGAACTTTTTCAATTCCTTTGGCCAACCTAGAGCAGAAATATAATTTACCAAAGCATCAAACCAGACATACATGACGTGTTCAGGATCGTCTGGGACATCTACACCCCATGGCATTTTAGACTTGAGCCTAGATACACTAAAGTCTTCTAGCCCTCTTTTTACAAACTCCTTAATTTCGTTGTATTTACCTTCGGGTAATACAAAGGTTACATTCTTAGTATAAAAATCCAAAAGTGGCTGTTGATATTTGGAAAATCTAAAGAAGTAATTTTCCTCTTCATACGTCTCAAGATTTAGATTGGGGTGAAATTCACATTTACCGTCTTTTAGGTCTGAATCGGTTTTCTCCAATTCACAGCCAACGCAATATTTGATTTTATAATTCTTCTTATAAATATCTCCGTTTTTTAGACATCTACGCCAGAATTCTTGAGCTGCCTCAATGTGATGGGGTTCTGTAGTTCTTATAAAATTGTCATAATTTACATTAAGTAATTTTTTGAGTGCATCGAACTTAGCAGCATATTCATCACAATATTGTTGGGGATCTTGGTTTAACTCTTGAGCCTTGCGATAGATTTTGAGACCATGCTCGTCGGTGCCAAAGTTATGGAACACTTCATCACCAAGTAAACGATGGTATCTCGCCAATACATCAGCTTGAATTATTTCCAAAGCAAAACCCACATGCGGTTCAGCATTTACGTAGGGAATTGTAGTTGTAATGTAGAATTTTTTCATTTATTTTCGCCTTTTGTATCTAAACTCTTAGGTTCTAACAATAAAACAATTGTTCTAACTTCTGTTCGTGGTTTATGCCGCAAGCCTTTGGGAATAACCGTGCCCTCTCCCTCTTTTAGATAGATAGGCCCCGCATCAGTATCGATAGTCAGTTCACCTTTATAAATAAGAAAGAATTCATCGTCGTTGTGAGAATGCCAGTGGAATTCTCCTTTGACTGCTGCCGCCCTAAGTACCCAATCGTTTATATAGGCGATGTCGGTTGGAGACCAAAAAGTATTCCCTAGTTGTTTATCGATTTCTTCTAAATTGTATTTTTTAAAGTCAATCATAGACTATCTATAACTTGCCCTAATTTTAACCCATATTTATCTTTTGCGCTGGATAAGTTGACCGCGAGTTCCAATAAATCGCTACTTCCCCGTAGAATTAGCGGCTGGTTTGGTGGGACATCAGAAAAAGTTTTGACGATTGGTAACCCAAAAGTCTTGTTTCCAAAAATCTTGGCGTTACCATAATTATCAAGGTGCAAGATTTGTCCTTGTTTAAAATCTAGTTCCTGAATTTGTTTAACTGGCTTAGAACCAAATTGGTTTGGAGATTTACCCTGCGATAGCAAAACCGCCACTTTTACAAATACATCTCGTCCATGGAAAGTATTCGACACCTGTCCAAAATAACTTTCATTTATTTGCCAAATAGTCTCTATATCTGGTGAAGCTGCCTGCCACAATAATCCGTTGTCTGGCCCAACAAACCATGCATTCCTAGTCTTGATAATTATTCCTGCTCTGTCACTTCCTACTCCCGAATCAACAATACCGACATGAATAGTATTGGGTGGACAAAACTTGGCAAGCTGCCAGATACCGTAGGCCCCTTCAATTATTGAAAACGGTGCCACGTCATGATTTTCGATCAGTTGGCCTGTAAAGCCCAAAGAATAAATTACCGCCTTCAGTTGTGAAGTTGCGAACTGGTCTTTGAAATCGGTTGTAATAGTAATTATTTTGTTCATGGTGAGCATAGCCGAACCACTAAAAAACCCGCTCTCGCGGGGTTGGTTAAATAACACAAACGCCCCGCTTACACGGATCTCATTTGCATCATCAGAGTAATTAAATAATTCATAGTTTGTGTATTATAGCATTCTTTTGAAGAATTGACCAAACTAATCTACGAGGGTTTTTATCCGTTTCTCCTTGAGAATATCCTGATTCAAGAATGTCTAAACCGACATCTTGTGCAATTTTCGCCATTTGTGGGCGATTTATCAATCTATATGGTGTTCCCCCATCTTTAGATACTGCATAGATACATTCTGGGGTAGTGTCGTTACATGTTAGATACTCTAATCGATCTGGTTTTGGATAGGGATTTATAAAAGCCGAAATTGGTCTCCAGAGAGACTGCTCAAGCCAAAAAATTAGACCTTTTTGATTGAGAAAATCTTTTACTTTAATTAATATATTGGTTCGGTCTGGGACTGTATAAAAGTGACCGACATTGTGAAAGAATGCCATATCAAAAGAATTTCTGGTAATCGGCGGATGCCTTAAATCAGCCTTTATTAATGACGCTGATAGAGCTGTATTTTTTTCTTGAGAAGCATCTAATAAATCGTGATTTAAATCGACTAGAGTTAGTTTGGGCAGATGCGTTGTGTGTCTAGCGATTGAGTAGGATATCCCTATTTCATAGGTTCCAATTCCAGCACCTAAGCCAATAATGTGAAGCGGTTCATTATTAATTAGACGAGAGTAATTAGTTGTCAGAAGCAGATTAATTAACCGACCAATTGGGCCATTCGTATACATCCAATCGGTTAAATGATCAGCATTATAATATCCAAATGATCGACCCCCGGTCCTTGATTCTTTATACAGGCCCATATTTATTATGAAAATTTATAAAGCTTCCTAAACTTTTTTTCCAAATAGTCCAAAAAGTATTTGGGATTCAATGATTCACCGGTGATTTTCTTTAATAGTTCATCGGTAGTATAAACCCTGCCATGTTGGTGAATATTTTTGCGCAGCCACTCTCGCAAAACTTTCAAATCA
>CAYIGO010000040.1:0-5933 GCA_964362965.1 uncultured Gammaproteobacteria bacterium
ATTTGTGGGCGGAATAATGTTTGCTTCTGTCTTTACTGTAGCCTCTGGAACCATAATTTTGTTGTCACTTGCCCACACTCTACCAATTTGGCAAGTTGCTGTCACAGCAGGTTTAGGCGCCATTATCACTAATTTTTTTATTTTTAGATTTGTCCGCGACGATCTATATAACGAGGTAAAAGATGTCTATGAGCTCTTTGGTCACCGACATTTGACAACCCTTCTTCACACTAAATATTTTCATTGGTTTATTCCCTTGCTTGGTGCTTTAATTATTGCCTCACCTCTGCCTGACGAACTCGGTGTATCTCTGCTTGGCATCTCCCAAATGTCCCAAGGCAAATTTCTAGCCCTAGCCTTTGTTCTCAATACTATTGGTATCTCGCTAATTCTCGTGGTTCAGAAATTATTGTAAAATCAGAAATATCACCAGAATGACTAAGGTGTGGAGGATTTGGTCGGCTCCAAGATACTGCCAAAATTTCGGAGAGTTCTTTGGCAATTTCGAATCAAGTTCTACTCTGATCATATCTATCAGCAGATGAGTGACAAAAATAATTAAAGAACTCTGAACAAATATAATTAGCGATTGATAATAAATACCGATTACCAAGGCTGAACTGAATCCCATAATTGCGCAATGAACCAGCATAGGTTGATTGAGCATTCGTTTTTTGGATATATCTTTTGTTTGCCAGACAAAATCAAATATAAAATGAGCAAATATTGCTAAATAGTAAGCGATTAATAAATTCATAGGTGTTTAATAATATCCTTCTTGGCTCGGTCTACTTCTGTCTTTATGACTTTTACTAGATCCTCCGTTATCTCATTTTTTAACCAAATCCAATGCTCTTTGTCACTTGGTGATTTTGTAAATTCTTGCAAAAAATGATCGTGCTTATCTTTTGGTAAGATTTGGAGAATAGAGACCAACGCATGATTTCTCAAAGTCTTTTTGGCAATCAAAGTCAGCTCTTCATCCTTGCCTAGATGCTTTTCCAGATCAGACAAATCTAATAAGTGATCATAAAAAGTAGCTTTAGTCATAATTTACTTTTGATTCTAATGGACCCAGTGGTACTTTGTTGCTGGGATCGTCTACAAAAAATAATATCACAGCTCCTTTTTGTTTTCCCCGGTTTAGCTCAAGATAAGCCATGACTTCGGGACTGCCTCCAAAATGTTTGCCTGTCCAAGCGGCTGGCCCGGAATCTCCAATAACTGCTACTATACTTTTGGCATTATGAGGATTGACAACCAGCACTTTACGGTATCTATACCAATCGCGCAAATATGAAAGTCTCGCTGACCAATCAGGAAGATAAAGTGTCTGGACTGCTACATAATATTTCTCATATTCGGGGTTGGATATGTATCCCCAAGCCCCTTTACCAGGCGCCATACCCTCTCTCAAAAATTGTCCATGCTGGTCTATGGTATCTCCAGGATATCTTTGCAAGTGTTGTTCGGCTCCAATCAGTCCATAGCTTCTATTCAACTTTTCTCCTTCAAGCTCTGCGTAAGCCTTGATTCCAAGATCTTCAAATAATATATTACTAATTTTTGTCTCCAAGTCAGAATTCAAAATTTCCAGTTTCTCGGGAATCGTCGCTTTTAGGTCCAATAATAATTTTTGTCTGGGTCCAATTGCAACATCCGTTGCTATTTCTTCCTGTGGCTGGTTGGCAACAGAGGCAACTGCAGGAGCAGAAAAGAATAATGATCCGGCTACAGCAGTGGAAACCAGAAATCTGTTTAATCTAGCTTGGGACGCCAGATGTCTAACTTTTAGCTTGGCACGCAATAAGTCGTTTGATTGATTCATCTCTACCTAATACTAGCATTGTTTCGGTAATTGGTGGAGTAGATCTTGTACCACAAATGGCAATTCTGATAGTCATAAAGAAATCTCCGACCTTCCAACCTTTGGCTTTTATCTCCTCTATCAGCTCACCTTTTATCAAGGTGTCATGATTGTCTATGGCAAAAGTAAGATGATCTTTATTTAGTCCAGCCGTTACTTCAGGAGATTTGAAAAAGAAAGAAGTAAGTTCGTCAAAGTCAGACAAAACTACCAATCTATCCTTAATAAGTGGCAATATCTGTTTTAATTTTTCCTTATCGGGACAATCAATAAGAGCGATTAATTCTTCATCAGATTTCTGTCTTAGGTAATGACCATTAAACCACTTGAGCTTGGTGTCTTCAAATCGAGGGTTAGCTTCCTGAAATCCATTGATATCAAATTCTTTTACATATTCAGCCAAAGAATACAACTCACGATTGTCCTTTGGGGCCCAACCCAAGAGCATGACAAAATTTAATAACGCTTCTGGTAAATAGCCTGCCTTCAAAAAATCCTCAGCCATTACCGAATCCCTGCGTTTGGAAAGTTTTTTACCCGTTTTGGCATTCAAAATATCAGACAAGTGTCCAATTTCCGGTCTATCTCCACCCAAATATTTGAATACCAACAAATGAATCGGAGTGCTCGGCATCCAATCATGACCTCTTAGAATGTGTGTAATTTTCATCTCAATATCATCGACCATGGCAGCCAGATGGTAGGTCGGAAAACCGTCGGACTTTAGAAGTGTCGCGTCATAAACTCCATTTGTATCCCAGGTAATTTCTTTTTTGTGGACAAAGTCCACATACTTAACCTGTTCATCTTCAGGCACTCTGAGCTTAATAGCGCCAGAATTTAAGGCTTTATCACGGCAAGAATCCCGCAAGATTTGAGAAAAACCATCTGTCTTGGCATTGCGTGGTGGACATTGACAATAAAAAGCATGACCGTCTGCTACTAACTTTTTGGCGGCTTTTTGATAGATTTCCAATCTTTCTGATTGTAAATAATATTCATCCCAATTGAGTCCAAATATTTTTAGAGTGTTTTTCAAAGCGTCTGTTGCACCTCCGACTTCACGCTTTTGATCAGTATCTTCGACTCTGAGAATAAATTGACCGTCGTCGTGTTTTGCCATTACATAGGCATATAGTGCAGTCCGTAGACTCCCTATATGCAGAAATCCTGTAGGTGAAGGTGCAAAACGCGTGCGAACCATATACAATAAATTGTAACATGGCAACACTCGGTGAAGTAAGCTTCTATACCAGAAGAATCATTAAGTGGGGAATTATTGTAATCCTCACGGTTATGATTACTCCCTTTGTCTGGCGCTTGGCTAAACAAATATACCTCAGACTTCTACCACCTCCACCACCCCCACCCACCGTCCGCTATGGAAAACTCCCAACTCTGAACTATGAACTACCAACAATTGCATATAAGCCTCAGATCAAACTGGAAACAAAAACCAATACTCTACCTGTACTTAACAAAATCGGCAAAGTCTATTTTGTCGAGACCAGTAAATCCAGAATTCTGGCATTAGATAAAGCTCGGATCAAAGCCAGGTCGCTTGGTTTTTCTGCAGAGCCCAAACGCGAATCAGACAGAATTTATAAATTTATTCATCCTGTTGATCCGTCAACTCTTACTGTAGATTTGATTTCGGATAAAATAAAGTACGAGTTTGATTGGACAAATGATTCCGAAATTTACGCTTCTAATTTTACTTTATCCCGTGATCAGATTGTCAGCGAGTCTCGAAACTTTTTCCAAAATCTGGGGTTATTGCCATCTGACATTCCCGACACTAATTCAAAAATTACTTACCTATCAGCCAATCCACCAAAGTTAACTCCTTCCATAGCTGCTTCGGAAGCCAATTTTGCCAAAGTTGATCTCTACCGGCAAAATCGGGACAATCTCCCATTTGTCACATCTGGTGATTATTCACCTATCAATATCACTTTGGGATCGGGGAAATTTCAAGCCAGAAAGATTATTTCTGCAAACTATAATTATTCAAAAATAATTGACACTGAATTTGCCACATATCCTCTAAAAACTACGGAGGAAGCCTGGGATGAGCTGGTGGCGGGAGGCGGAATAATAACCAAATCGGCAGGCAGTCAGGTAGTCGTCCGCGAAATCAGCCTTGCCTATTACGAACCGGACGAACCACAGAGATTTGTCCAACCGGTATTTGTCTTTGTGGGCGATGGCGAATTTACAGCTTTGGTTCAGGCTGTAGCTCCTGAATATATTGACTTGAGTCAACCCAAGTAAAATTCCCATAGACCCAATCTATGATTTTTTGGGTATCAGAAAAGCGGTCTAAGCTTCCAAGTAGTGAAATAATTACTTCGTGACCATCGCGGTTCACCAGAGTCACCAGAGACTGTCCAGCACCTACCGTATAGCCTGTCTTCACACCCAAAACACCAGGAACCTTACCTAAAAGTTGATTGACGTTTTTCACTATATAATTCTGATTATCCTCAGTTGTGATCACAGCATTTTCTAAGCCAACTATTTTGGCAAATTCGGATTTGTTCATCGCCACGTCAGCCAAATGAGCCAGGTCTAAAGCGGTAGAATAATGTCCGTATTCATCAAGTCCCGATGGATTTGTAAAGTGTGTATTTTTTAGTCCCAATTCGAGGGCCTTTTTATTCATGGCTTCAATAAATGCGGTTCTCCCTCCAATATAGTTTTCCGCCAATATTTCGGCTGCATCATTGCCTGACTGAATTAGCAGGGCATAGAGCAACTGGTCAACCGTGAGCTTGTCGAACGGCTTAAATCCCACCACCTGTCCCTCAGAATAACTCCTCGATACTGTAATGACAGTATCCAAATCAAAGGCTTCCATGGCAATGAGCGCTGTCATCATTTTGGTAGTGGATGCGGGATAGACGCGATTCTTACTGCCTTTATCCCAGAGAATAGTTTTGCTGGTTCTGTCAATTATAAATATATGATTGGGGTTAATGGGAGGCTTGGTAAAATCAGAAACTGGTACTGGGAGCGCTACAGATTCGTAAACAAATGGCGTAAATTTTGAGCCTGTCATCCACTTTAAATCCAAACTGGAATAGACTTTTGGAATAGAAATCATTAGAGCAGTAATCAGTGGAAAGATCCACCACTTGAGGTTAACCGACTTGATTTTAATCCGCTTTCGCTTGGCCATATTTCCCTATTATACCGCCACTTTAATTCCCAGTTCTTTTAGTTGACCGTCGGAGGCTTTCGATGGCGCATTCATGACTGCAATTACACCGGAAGCAGTAGCTGGATAGGCAATTACTTCGCGAACAGATGGTTCACCAAGAAGTGCCATTAGCAATCGGTCGATACCTGGTGCAATCCCGCCGTGAGGCGGGACTCCGTATTTGAAAGCTGTCAGCATATGATCGAACTGGCGTTTTTGTTCCTCGGAAAATCCTATCAAGTCAAAAATCTTGTTTTGAACATCGGCTTGATGAATTCTGATACTTCCCCCACCGACTTCAAATCCATTTAAAACCAAATCGTGTTGTAGTCCTCGCACTTTTGATGGATCAGTTTCCAAAAGGGGTATATCTTCGGGATGTGGAGACGTAAACATATGATGTGACGGGGCATATTTAGCTGTACCAGATCCATGAAAAAAGTCAGTTTCGGACTGCTTGGTAAACAAGGGGAAATCAACCGTCCAAGAAAATGCCAGTTCATCTTTGTCTTCTTTATTAACTCTTAGGTCCGGCTTATCTGTGCCATACTTGGCAATAGCTTCCATGTGAGATATCCGTGGCCAGGGACTTGTCGTAAAATGTTTTTGAGGGAATATTTTCAAAATCATTTTAGTAAACATGTTTTCGACAAGTTGCAAAATGTCCTCCTGAGTCATAAATGACATTTCCATATCCAGCTGGGTAAACTCTCCATAAGCACGATCCTTCCTGGGATCTTCATCACGAAAACATCTGGCAATCTGAAAATATCTTTCCATACCTGCCACCATTAACAATTGTTTGTATTGTTGAGGACTTTGAGGCAAAGCATAAAAATTGCCTTTCTGTAATCGTGACGGCAC
>CAYIGO010000041.1:0-5917 GCA_964362965.1 uncultured Gammaproteobacteria bacterium
TTTTGCACTTCCATACAAGCGTCTAAGACATAGACTGTCTGATCAGATGAATATCGATAGCTTCCCCCCTGAGGTTCAACAGGCTGGATAGACATAAAATCAGGTATCAGAGCTTCTTTGGTAGCCGGATAAGCTCCTTGATTATTTGAAGACCAGTTTTCCAAAGCGACTCTATACTGATTGAGATCAGATTGTCTACGGACATCACGGCCACGTTTTTGACTCGCCATAAAATTTCCGATAGCCATCGTCGATAATATAGAAATCAAACTCATGGCCACCATAAATTCAATTAGAGTGAACCCTTTTTTATTTATTAACATACCAATTACATTGTATATCTTTTTTATAGTCTTTGTCACCTGCGTATTCGAGAGTAATACATATTTTGTATTTGGTTCTCTCGGAATTAGTTGAATAAATATATTTAATATTTTTATAAGATTGTGGATCGACAGGAAGCTTTTTTAGATAAGTGACATTGTGTGCATCGATCATTTGTCCTTCACCCCACGGACATGCCTGGACTGCCATATAACCACAGCTTTTAATTTCTCCATTTATTGAAGCCTCGGGAAATATTTTGTAATCCGCAAAATATGCGTCAAGTGCTCGACCAACCAGCTCGACATCAGCTTTCCTTTGGGCGTCTCGGGTTTTCATCTGGCTTATTTTTAGCTGAAAAAAAGAAACCCCAAAGATAGAGAGTAGAACACAACTCACAAATATTAATTCTTGTTTAGAAAAACCCATAATTAAGAGTATACGCTATCCAACCACCAATTATCAAAAATGGACCAAATGGGACAGCAGTTTTTAATTTGGCTTTTTTAGTCAATAATAAATATCCTCCGTAAATTCCACCTAGTACAAAAGCTAGCCATAGCCCATTTATTATTTTTGGAAATCCCAACCACAATCCCAATACTGCAGCAATTCCAATATCACCGCTACCCATAGCTTTTTTCTTTGTAATTAACCATATTCCACCAATCAATGCGAATCCAATTAAGCCACCAAGAATACTTACTCCACCGCTCACTATCACTATCACCACCCAAATAGCCACAAGCCAATCACTCACAAGCATAGTTTCCCAGTCCATGACTGCGTTAATAGTAGTTATCCAAATCATAAGATAACTTAAGTATCCTAAGTTACTTAAGTAACTCATGACAAACGCACCTCCTAAAAATAGCTCCACAAGTAGATAGCGAACTGGAATAGGGGAATGGCAATAACGGCATTTACCACCCAAAAGTAGAAATGAGATAACAGGAAGCAGGTCGCAGAGGTAAAGTGTGTGTTTACACTCAGGGCAAAACGATCTACCTTTATACCACGAAATACCGCGGGGTAGGCGATATATAATTGCATTCGCCACGCTCCCCGCGATAATTCCGATTACAAATACAAAAATATTCATCATGGTACGCAGACATGAGTCGCACCAGGTTGTCCAGTATTTAGTCCGTTTCGTTGGGCAACGAAAGTCTTTGATGATGGCAAGAAACAGACATGTACTAGATTTGTAACAGCTTCTTCAGTGACAATAAGAACATTTTTATTAGTCACGGTTGTTTGCGGAGTCAATCGTGTTACAAATTGAGATTTTATTTCACTCTTACTTGCTAGCTCAGTAAGTGAGGTTATCATACTACCGACTGCGGAAGGTCCAACTTGAACAATTGGTTTCTGAGCCGGACATGCACCACTATTGGCAGCTGCATCCCAAGGGTAACACTGAAACGTCGCATAGTATCTCTCTACCGAATTCAAAAGTTCTGCTGCATCAGATTTTGATGCTGTATCTTTGGCTTTGTTGATTTGCTCGACGGGGTTGATTGATGACAATACTGCCACGGCCAAGACGGCAATGACTGAAATGACCACCAAAAGTTCTATAAGAGTGAAACCCTTTTTTAGTTTAAATATTTTTAGCATTTATGGTTTCACCTCCTTTTAAAATTGACTTGTTAAATTATAAATTGGCATGACTATTGTAAATACCAAGAAACCCACTCCTACTCCCATGAGAATGATTATTATTGGCTCGATGGCAGTTGTCAATCCCTTGACTGCATTTTCAGAGTTGTTTTCAAAATAATGCGAAAGTTTAGTTAACACATCATCCAGCTTTCCTGTCTCTTCACCTACTGCTACCATTTGACCAATTATAGGCAGAAAACTTTGAGATTCAGCAAAAGAAATAGACAAGGAGTAGCCTTTTTCTACCTTAGCTACAATTTTTTTCAATTCCGATTCTATTACTACATTGCCTACAGCCCCCGACACTACCTGCAACGCTTCGACTATAGAAACTCCTGCCCCGACCAATAAAGCCAGAGTTCTGGTCAATTCGGTTAACATTATCATATTTTGCATTGGACCAATCACAGGCACGTCATATTGCTTTGAATCCCACCATCTCCGGCCGAAAGGCGTCTTTAAAAATCTCTTTATTCCTACAATTATCCCGATTACCAATAATGCTACAATCCACCAATACTGGACACTAAAGTCAGACAAACCTACCAAGATTCTAGTTGCAATGGGAAGATTTGTGCCAAATTCTTTGTACATAACAGTAAGTTTAGGAACAACAACTACCATCATAAGTCCCATAACTCCGATCATACCTATAAATACTATTATTGGATAAACCAAAGCCCCTTTGACCTTACTTTCAAATTCTCGCCCTTTTTCCAATGTGTCTGCTAGACGGTTGAGAATTGTTTCCATGACACCCGCTGATTCACCAGCTTTGATGAGAGCTATATAAACCTTGGAAAATACTTTTGGGTGCTTTGCCAGAGCTGTAGATAATTCTAGACCATTTTGAACATCGTCCATTACTTTGCCAATAATTTCTGAAAATTGGGTAGTGGTCTGGAGTTTTAGGATATTTAAAGCGTCTGTCAGCGGAAGGCCGGCATTGAGCATTGTCGCTAATTGTCTGGTAAAAGAAGCCAACTCTGAAAGAGATATACCCTTAATTTTGGCGATATATTTTTCTAGATCTAATCCTGTTTGCATAGGACTGACGCTAATGGGAATTAATTTTTGGGCTGATACCAATGAGGCAGCGTGGTTATCGTCGGTTGCTTCGACAATACCCTTTATCAAGGTACCCATTGAATCTTTGGCTTTGTATGCGTATTTCATATCAATATTTCTTCAAAAAACGAGCTAAATCAGCCGGTCTCAATGCGTACCCGAGAGCAGTCTCCTCAGAAATTAAATTTTTACGAACCAGCTCTGCCAGACTCGCTTCAAGAGTGGACATACCATATTCTGCCGAGGTCATAATAATATTATCTATCATGTGACTTCTGCTTTCGCGGATGGCAGTTCTAATGGCGTTTGTCGAAATCATGACTTCAAAAGCTGCTACTCTACCGCCATCAATTTTTGGAACCAAACGCTGTGAGACGACGACTTCAAGTGTCGCGGACAATTGGATTCTAGCTTGGGCTTGTTGATTTTCTGGAAAAACGTCAATGATACGATCCACTGTCTGAGAAGCTGAGTTGGTATGCAACGTGGCCAGGACCAGATGTCCTGTTTCGGCAATAGTCAAGGCCTGAGAAATAGTCTCAAAATCGCGCATTTCACCAACCAACACTACATCTGGATCTTCACGAAGTATCGAACGCAAGGCCATATCCCAAGAATGGGTATCACTTTTCATCTCGCGCTGCGAGACAATTGCTTTGGCTGAAGAATAGACATATTCAACCGGATCCTCAATCGTGATTATATGCACAGGTCTGGTGCGATTGATTTCTTCTATTATAGAAGCCAGAGTAGTTGATTTTCCATGACCGGTCGGACCAGTTACCAAGACAAATCCTTGTTTCATAGTGACAATTTGCTTGCAAATAGCAGGTAATCCCAATAATTCCATATTGGGAATTACTTCAGGAATCAGACGGAAGCTGGCTGCCATTGTATTTTTCTGATAATAAGTATTGACCCGGAAACGACCTCCACCTTCAAGATTAAAAGAAAAATCCGCTTCTTTATTTACCATAAACATTTGTTTGATGTCAGTATTCATTACTCCGTTTATGAGTAGCTCACAGGAGGTTTCGGTTAGTTTTGCTTCGCTTGTCACTGCCACCAGACTTCCATCGAGTCTGATCATAGGTGGAGAATCTACTACAAGATGCAAATCGGAGGCTTTGTTTTCAATTGTATAGAGCAATAACTGTTGGATAGTCATATTATTCTTGGGCAACTCTGATCACTTCTTCCAGAGTGGTAATACCTTCAATAGCTTTCAAATAACCATCTTGCTTCATTGTGATCATACCTTCCAATACCGCTTGTTTTTCTATCTCCGAATCAGGCGAATGCTCCAAAATTAGTCTGCCAATTTTTTCAGTCACAGGCAATACCTCAAAGATACCAATGCGACCCAAATACCCCGTATTTCCACACTGTGGACAGCCCGATCCTTTTTGTAATTCAAAATTATCAGTTACTGGAATCCATAGCTTGCCCAAGACTTGTTTCAAGTCATCCACCGTTTCTTTGGTAGGACTATAATTTTCTTTACAATATTTACAAATTTGTCGACCGACGCGTTGGGCTACAATTGCAGTAATTGTCGAAGCCAATAAATATGGCTCTGCTTTCATATCCAGCATTCTGGGGAGTGCTCCTGCGGCACTACTGGTGTGTAGAGTTGAAAACACCAAGTGACCAGTTAGAGATGCTTGGATTGCAAGTTCTGCAGTTTCTTCATCGCGGATTTCACCGACCATGATAATATTTGGGTCTTGACGCAAGAAAGACCGCAACCCCGAGGCAAATGTCAATCCTGCTTGAGGATTGACTTGAACTTGATTAACTCCGACCATCTGGTATTCAATTGGGTCTTCCAAAGTTACAATATTGACTTTTGGACTGTTTATTCTCGAAATAACTGAATAAAGCGTCGTCGTCTTACCAGAGCCCGTCGGACCTGTAACCAAAATTATGCCGTGTGGGCGAAGTATTGCTTCTTCGAGATTTTTGAGTGCTCTCCCACGCAACCCTAATTGCTGAAGTGTGGGGACTTCGCTGGTTTTTTTCAATAGTCTCATAACCACCTTTTCACCGTGAACTGTCGGTAGGGTTGAAACCCGAAGATCCACCTGTTCGTCATCGATTGAGAAATTAAATCGACCGTCTTGAGGTACCCGCTTTTCGTCAATTTTTAGATCGGACAATATTTTGATGCGCGAGACCAATGAGTCATGGATTTTTTTAGGTAAGATCAACTTTTCGTGCAAAATGCCATCGATACGGTAGCGGACTCTGGTCCGTTCTTCGAGAGGCTCTATATGAACATCAGAGGCACGGGATTTGGCCGCAAATTCGAGAATAGTGGTGACTATTTTGGCAATCGGAGCTTCTTTTATAAAATCTCCCATGTGACGAATATCTATAGTTTTTATTTCTGGTTGATTGACTCCACCTGCTTCCTTGAGTGCTGCTGTTACTTCACCCGATAGGCTTTGTTCATATAGAGTGTCCAAGCCATTTTGGATATCCTCAAGTGTTGAGGCATAGGGCTTAATATGAACCGATAACTTCTTTTCCAAAAACTCAATAGTGGCTAGATCAATAGGATTACTCATCGCCAGATGTAGAATTTTTCCAGATGCGGTGTAATCAAAGGGGATTACTGATAATCTCTGAGCTACAGATTTTTCCAAGTATCCAAGAGCAACAGGGGACGCGGCTTTTTCGCGAAGTGAGACAAATTCAATATTGTGATATTGGGCTTTCGCTCGAAACACATCATCATCTTTTATTAATTTTTTGTCCAGTAGATAAGTCAGGACATTGGTTCCAGATGAGACAAAGGCTTGCTTGGCTGCGTCAAAGGCAGTCTTATCTATTTTGTTTGTCGATAGAAGAATGTCTA
>CAYIGO010000042.1:0-5901 GCA_964362965.1 uncultured Gammaproteobacteria bacterium
ATGACCGATTATGGCAAACGAGTAATTGAGAAAATTGTACCTCAGCTTGTCCAAGATGGCTGGACTATTGTCTCGGGCTTTATGTACGGAGTTGACCAATATGTACACCAGACCTGTATTGAATGTGGTGGTCGGACTATTGCTGTACTCGGTTGGGGTATCGATCAAGAAACTGATACCAAAATTATTGATAGTGGTGGCTTACTACTTTCGCTCTGGAAAGATCAGAAAGGAACTTTGTGGACTTTCCCGGCCCGCGATCGGGTGATGGCTGCTATTGGACATGAATTGATTGTTGTCGAGGCTGGAATTAAGTCAGGAAGTTTAATAACAGCTGAAATGGCTTACAATCTCAAAAAGCCCATTTGGGCTGTACCTGGACCGATTACCTCTTCGGTATCGGTTGGAACCAATATGTTAATTGCAGAAGGGCGGGCGAAGATCTTAAATAATTTTCAATTTTCAATTTCCAATTTACAATCAAATTCCAATGATCCAATTTTACAATTAATTCAAGACCAAGGTCTGGATGTCTCGGAAATTGCCAGAAGACTTGGGAAATCTGCCTCCGAAATCGGCTCAGAACTGACAATGCTTATGCTAAAGGGAGATGTGGAGGAGAGAGAAGGGAAATATTTTGTGTTAAAGTGAAATTATGTTGGTAAAAATAAAATCGGTTGCCAATGTTGGACTCGAGACAACTGCTATTGAAGTAGAAGTAGATGTGGCATCAGCTGGCTTTCCGGGATTCAATATAGTAGGTCTTGCCAGTAAAGCGGTGGAGGAAGCCCGCGAGCGTGTCAAGACCGCTATTATCAATAGTGGCTTTGATTTTCCAGCCAAAAAAATTACTGTCAATCTGGCTCCGGCCGATATTCCCAAAGACGGTGCTGCTTATGATTTGCCAATTGCTGTTGGAATATTGGCAGCAAGTGACATAGTAGCAAGTGACAAAGTAACAGAGAGTATTTTTTATGGAGAGTTAAGTTTAGATGGTTCACTAAGACATACCAAAGGAGTATTGCTTGTAGGTCTATATGCAAAAAATAATGCGATCTATGTCCCCATAGAATCGGCTAATGAGGCTGCAGTTGTGGATAATGTTACTGTGTATCCAGTCAGAAATCTACGAGAATTGGTGGATCATTTTCAGGATATCAAAAAAATAGAACCCCTAAAACATATCGAAATTCAAGAATTAGTTGTTGATGCAAATTTTGAAGTGGATTTGGTCGATGTGGCCGGTCAAGAACAAGCCAAAAGAGCTCTGACAATTGCGGCCGCTGGTGGTCACAATCTCTTGATGTTTGGACCCCCTGGGACTGGTAAAACTATGCTGGCCAAAGGAATGGCTGGAATTTTACCCCCGCTATCTTCACTAGAAGCTCTCGAAGTTACTAGAATTTATTCTGTCGCAGGACTTTTGGATTCTGGAGAATCGCTGGTTCGTAGGCGGCCATACCGTCATCCCCATCATGGAGTTTCACCGGCCGGAATGGTCGGTGGGGGATCAAACCCACTTCCGGGGGAAGTATCATTGTCTCATTTGGGAGTATTATTTTTGGACGAAATGGCAGAGTTTCCTAGATCAGTATTAGAGTCGCTTCGGCAACCAATGGAAGATGGAACTGTCAGCATTGTCCGCGCCGCTGCCCATGTTTCCTATCCCGCCAGTTTTACACTTTTAGCCGCTGTCAATCCCTGCCCATGTGGATATCTGGGTCATCCGAGACGGGAATGTAAATGTACCGATAAAATGATCCGAAAATACAGATCCCGCATTTCTGGACCAATATTAGATAGAATAGATTTACATGTCCATGTGCCGGCGGTGGAAATAGAAAAGTTGGACAGTTCTGCAGTTGGTCAGTCAAGTTTGAATATTCGTAACCAAGTTATTTCAACTCGTAAAATACAAGAACTTAGATTTAGGGACGAAAAAATATATACCAATTCCCAAATGGGCAACAAACAAGTCAAGAAGTATTGCGAGCTAATGCCAGATGCTCAGAGAATTCTCAAATTAGCTGTCGAAAAATTTGATCTATCGGCCAGATCCTACTTTAGATTGATAAAAGTAGCCAGGACTATTGCTGATCTGGACAATTGCGACAAAATTCTCGTCAATCACATGGCTGAGGCTTTGCAATATAGGCAACAGATATGAAAATACATAACAAGAAGACTGGAGAAGAAGGGGAACAATTAGCATTAAATTATTTATTGAAATTAGGTTACGAGTTAACTATGCGCAACTACAGTACCCGATTTGGGGAAATAGACCTCATAATGAGAGATAAAGAGACGACTGTATTTGTGGAGGTTAAGGCCAAAAAGACCGAAAGTTGGGGTACTCCGGAGGAAATGTTTACTCAAAGCAAGTACCGCAAAGTCAAACGTATGGCCACGCTTTTTTTGCATGGCAAAGAGGTAATTTGCAGAATTGACATGGTGGCAGTAGATTTATTTGATGAATCACCATTATTAAGACATTATAAAAATGTGTTTTTTTGAAAAAAAGAATAATTTTGTGATTTTGGGTGAGGAAAGGGTGTATCATTAATTCATGGCATGGAAAGTGTCGTTTTTTCAAACTGCGAGAGGAGATTATCCAGTTGCAAAGTTTACACACGAGCAAGATAGTGCGACTCAGGCGAAAATCTTGAGCTCAGTAGAATTATTGAGAAACTACGGCCCGTTCTTGAAACCCCCCTATATCAAAAAGATTCAAAGCAAGCTGTATGAATTGCGGATTTCTGGAAAAATAGCCGTTAGAATTTTCTATACAATATATCATGAGGAATTCTATTTGCTTCATGCATTCAAAAAGAAAACGGAGAAAACCCCGCAGAATGAATTAAAGGTTGCACTTGACAGATTGAGAAATTATGTATAGCATATATGCTATATGAACAAATCTAAAAGTAAACAATTATTAAACTTTGATGACTTCAAGGCTAAGCTCTTAAAAGATCCTGAAGTCAAGAAAGAATATGATAGGCTTCAGCCAGAATATGCAATGATTGGCGCTGTCATTGAAGCTAGAGTAAAAATGGGATTTACCCAAAAAATTTTAGCTGAAAGAACAGGAACCAAACAATCAGTTATATCTAGATTAGAATCGGGTAGGGCAAATCCTTCAGTGGCATTTTTAAAGAAATTAGCCATAGCTATGGATACCCATTTAGAGATTCAATTTGTCTAATATCCAATAATTTTGTGACTTTGGGTGAGGGAAGTGAGAGCTGAATGTCAATTATAATTGGTCAGGTTTTTTTAATATTAGACCATGGCAGTTAAAATAGTTCCTATTGGAGATTATGGTACTCATTTAGAAAATATTATTCCGAGTCATAATGCTAATTTTGATAATCTAAATGAAAGGTGTCCAGGAAAAGATGTAACAGTAGTTACTGGTATCTGTGCATTAGTGTTAGAGTACTTGACTAAAGTTGATCCCAAACCAGCATTGGCAATTGCATGCATAGGTTGGTATTCAGGAGGTAGTGTAGAAATGAGAAATTTATTTAAGTCTGGATATACTGATATTGTAGTGGTTGACGAGCTGAATGAGGCTCTCCTAATGATAGAAAATCCTAAGTAAGCTTATACCCCAACCCGCGGTGAGTAGTGATACTGGATCCTAGATTTTTGATCTTGCCTCTTAGGCGATGAATCAATTGGTCAAGAGAATGGTCTGAAATTCCAGCTTTGTTTTTGACATCTGGGTAGACGCTATCACAAATTTGGTTTTTGGAAACAATATTATTTTTATTGGCCACCAATAATTCCAAAAGTCTGGTTTCCGCTGCTGTCAGATCGTTTGCTTTATAATTTTGTAATAAAGACGCTTTGGCATAGGCGGGATGATTGGGATTGGTGGCTAGCATTTCTTCAATTTGGCCTTTTAATTTCAAGTTTTCATTGGGATCCAAAGATGTGCCATCGCGCAGAGCCAGCATGCAGATCTTGACTAGAGAGGGGATACCGCCAGATAATTTTTCTATTTCTTTGGCTTGTTTGGAATCGGGAGTAAAGCCAGCCAGACCAAAACTGTTGTACTCAGCTCGAGACAGGACGGGCAAATATTCCACATGTTCGGTGGCAATTTCATAGAGGTCGCCCATAATAGGTAACATATCGTGGCTGACAATTTTGCTGGTCAGAAAAACATAACTTAATTGGTATTTAAATTGGTCACGCAAAGCCTTCATAAATTTGAAAAGTGAAGAGTATTCAGGGGTCAAAATATGATCAAGATAATCAAGAACTATCAGCTTTCGCTCGGAGGATGATTTGATGGCATCCATTATTTCAGATGAAGACTGGAGGAGATTGGTATCGAGATAGAGCCCGCCCATACTACGCCCAAAGCGCGATTTGCCAAAGCCGTGGGGGGCAACTATCTGGACTGATTCGCCGTAAGACAAGAAAGTCTGGATTTTCTTTCTAAATTCATCCATACGGCCATTATACACCTCGGTTGTGATGTTGGTGTGAGGTTTGGTAAGTCTCGAACTGTTTTTTGTGACGAATTCGTTATTTTGGGGTCAAGTTTAATGAGGATAAAAATGAAATAATCTAATTATGGAAAATATTACATTAATTCTCGAAGTCACCGCTCTGGCCACGATCTACATCATGGCCTGGGTGGGGAATTGGTAATATGTCGATTATTGAAGGGAATCTTAGATGTTTTTATAACCAGCTTATTAAAACGCGAGAGGAAGACCTTGCTAGTTTAATTGGTCTAACAAAAGAAGAGGCAAATACAGGTTGTTGTACTAGAAAATGTGAGAGATGTGGTAAGAAACTTTTATTTCAAGCTTATATTGGATCTGTCAAACAAATATTACATGCATTTCTAAGTAATACGGACCGGCCATCCAGTTGTAACGGAGACAAATATGCCTAAATATTACTGACTTTGATTCCCATAGACCTAGCAGTACCCGTGACCGATTTCATGGCCGCATCGAGTGAGCCGTCATTCATGTCTTTGATTTTATCCTCTGCAATTTTCTTGACTTGAGCAAGAGTTAAAGTAGCGACTATCTCACTTCCGGGCTTTTTAGACGCTTCTTTTAGTCCCAAGACTTTCTTGATCATAGCTGAGACAGGTGGAAGCTTGGTGACAAAGGTAAAGGTACGATCATCGAAGACTGTAATGACTGCAGGAATAATATTGCCTTTCTGATCTTTGGTTTTGTCATTGTATTGTTTGACAAATTCCATGATAGGTACTCCGTGCTGACCCAATGCTGGACCGACTGGGGGAGCTGGAGTGGCTTCACCGGCTGGTAAATTGAGCTTTAAAATGACTTTGATTTTGCGTGCTGCCATATTATATTTTCTTGACTTGTAAGAAATCTAATTCTACAGGTGTTTCCCGGCCAAAGATAGAGACCAAAACCTTGAGTTTGCCTGCGGTCTCATCGATAGATTCGATACTGCCCAGGAAATCGGTAAACGGTCCATCGGTAATCTTGACCGCTTCGCCTGTGGTAAATTTGGTCTTAAATTTGGGAGTACCGACTGTCGAAAACTGTTGGATAGCATCCACTTCAATGTTTGAAAGTGGGGTAGGCTTGTTGCCGACTCCCACAAAACCAGTCACACCAGCTGTGGTTCGGACGACGAGCCAAGAAGCATCATCGACAATCATTTTGACGAGCATGTATCCCGGAAAAATCTTTTCTTTGATGGTCGATTTCTTGCCGTGCTTGATGACAATTTTGTCTTGGGTGGGGATTAGGACTTCAAAAACTTTATCGGCTTGGTTTAATGTGTAGACTCTCTGCTTGAGAGTTTCAGCAATCCGGATCTCATGACCCGATTGGGTGTGGACGACATACCATTTGGCGGTATCTGGGGCATCTGGGGTAATAATAATGTGCCCCT
>CAYIGO010000043.1:0-3459 GCA_964362965.1 uncultured Gammaproteobacteria bacterium
TTGACTTTGGGAGGCTTGCTAACTAATAAAATGCCAGTGACAAGTAACAAAGTTACAAGTGACAGAGCGATAATGATAAATTTGCTATTCACGGCAACAGTCAACCATTTTTGTAACTAAATCTTTCATTGTCCAAGGTTTGTCAATCTTTTTGACATTTTTGGCGTCAACTAATCCAAACTTGACTCCCCAAAAAAGTGAGTAAACTTGGTAGGCTTGGGCAAAATATTTCTTATCTTTGGTCTTGGTTCCGACTTCCAGAAGTCTCATTGTGGCAGCCAGTAAATGCTTGGAGATACACCAGGTCTCACCTTCATTTTTGGGCATAAGTTTGGCTAATAAATCTTTTCGCATTTCCCGTACTTGATTCATCATCTCAAGATAACTATCATTCTTGGTCTTTTGGGAAGTAAAGAAAAAATGTTCCTCAAGACTAATCAAGTTCATGACAGCAAGGCTCAAATCTTCATCAGTACTTAGGTCTGCACCCTTTTTATTTTTCAATTCCTCGATCTTTTTTTGAAAATCGTTTTGGCTTATCATACCAGAAGTATTATTACACCCAAGATAATCATTATCAAGCCGTCAATCATCCCTAATTTAACCATTTGAGTACTTCTCCATTTACTTACCTTGTCATATAGATCTTGTCTGCTGGCAAACCAGAGAATAAGCAATAGGGGTGATACAAATATCAAATTGTAGTAAATCAGATAGAGAAAACCATTGAAAAAAGTGGCTTGATTGTGGAGTAATCCAAGTATTGTCAAATACGGTCCTCCTGTGCAGGGAAATTCATAAAGTCCCACCAAAATTCCCAGAATTACTGCAGACGGTATAGTAGCCTTTTGGATAAATGTGACCAATTTTGAATGACTACTGTCTGGCATTTTTAGCTTGATAGGAAACTTGGGATAGTAATGGTTGATTATGTTGATAGCACCACTAGCAATAATAAAGATGGCACCAAATTTACCCAAAAAACGAGGAATGCCAAATATAGTCAGAGCCTGTAGTATCCCAAGTCCAATTGAAATATAAACCAAATATATAGCCAAAACATAAACCAATCCAATCACTAGAATATTTTTGCGGTCTTTGTTCAGGCTAAACAAAAAACCAATAGTAAGCAAGAGAACAGATATAGCACAAGGATTGATGCTATCCAAAATTGCAGCAATAGTAATAGTAGGCATTAGCATGTTATTTTCGAGTCAAAGTATTTGTAGTCTGATAATACAGAAATATGGCCGGCATGTCCTCAAGTAAATATTTCTGAAAATCCTTATATAACGAAATTCTCTTCGCTTGATCTGATATTTTCCGTCCATCTTCTAGTATTTTGTCTATTCGCTTGTCATCAAGCCTAGTTATATTGGTAGTTTGGGTTGAGTGCCAGAGATGATACTGGTCAGGGTCGATAGGGATTGCTTGAGCTATGAGAAGTGACTCAAAATTTTCTGGGATGACATCTTCTACTATAATTTGGACTTTTATACCAAATTTTTCCCAATCGGACTTTACTAATTCTGCGTCTTTTGCAAATGCTGGTAAAGTACTGATGGTGATTTGACTTAATTTTTTGACTGCAGCTGCCTTGGCAGGATCATATTCATAAAACTTTACATCCTGATTGTAGGCCCACGATTTGGGTGAAATTGGACCGTAAACTCGTGGATTCCACCTCTTTTTGTCTACTGCGTACGCAAGCGACTGGCGGGATGACTTGTCGATACTTGTCGTATTAAACAATAATACAATATATCTATCGTAGCGTATTGTTGGAACAGTTTCTGTATTTGGCCATTTTTCCAATTCATCACCAGGTATTTGGTCTGTCAGGGTATCTACTTCGCCAAGTTTATAGGCTATTTTTGCTAGATTTTGGGAGACATAAAATCTGTATATTGTCCCATTTGATAATCTCAATTCTTCTAAATAAAGCCCATTTTTCTTTATTTTTATTATTTTATTGTCTCCAACGCCTATCAGCCCAATCTTGAATGCCGGTCTCGACAACTGAGCGGGAAGAGCTGCATATGCTTCGGACAAAGTAACGATGAGAGTAGAGTCATTTGGATAGTCTATCGTGGCTTCTTTGAAGGAATAATTTATATCTCTAGACTTCAACCTGGTACCATCGTGCCAAAATAAGTCATCTCTCAAATTGAAAATATAGATTTTTCCATCTTCGGATACGGACCAGCTCTTTGCAATTCCCGGTAAAACTTCTTGTGTTTCTGAAATTGTAGTCAATCCAAAACTAATCTCCTGCTGAATTGATAACGGAATATCCGAAAGTGAATATCTTCCCACAATAGCAATTCTGTTTGTCGATCCAAATTTAGGCAGTATTTTCAAAATTTTTGGCATGAGCCAAAAAGTGACTACTCCAATGATTGTACCTGCCAATATAACCCCCCGATATTTTTTTGTGAAGGCAACCAATAATCTCAGATGAAAGCGTAGTATACGAAACATCAAGGTAAAAACTGTCCGATTATGGAAAAAACCACAAAAATCACAGCCAAAGCAATAGTTGCTCTAAAGAGAAGAATTTCGACCCCCCGCCTCTGATGATAAGAAGTGGGTCCCATACTTCGACCAAGCCCTGTCCCTTTGGCCTGTAATAATACGCATACAGACAGCAAAATTCCAACCACTATTTGAATCATTGGTAAAATTTCTTTCATAAATATATTATATACGATCAGTCCTGAAACAGCCAATACAAAAAATGAAAAGTAATGGTAAGGGTAATAGTAGCTACTACAAATGCCATGAATGCAGAGAAATGAATAGCAGGAATAATAATTACCCCCAAGTTTGCCCCCACATAATCGAAGCTGTGAATTTGTAAATTCGGTATGAGCCTAGTAGCCAAAAAAAGAGTAACCAAATTGGATACCCAGCGAAACATGCCAAGAGTAACAAGGTTAATAGGGAGTAACAACAAGTTGATAACTGGTCTGACAAACAAATTTACAGCTGCAATTACCAAGGCAGCCATAAGCAAAGTCGATACTCCCCCGACATAGACTATTACACCATTGAGAATCTGAGAAGCCAGATAAATTCCGAGTAGATTAATGGAAACAGTACGGAAAAATAAACGGATCATGATTTAATTGTCTCACTTCTGTGTTTGTGATGCAAACGTCTGCTAAATCTATGGGCTTCATCACGCAGTCTTTGGAGTAATTGCAAGCCAGGATTGGATCTATCCAGCTTGATTTCATTACCCTGAATATCAAATATTATTTCATCTTGCTTGGCTAGAGCAAAGATTGGATATTTGAAATTTAAAGATTTTGTGATTGACAACTGTGCCATTCCCCCATCCAATATAATCAAATCTGGGTTTGGCCAATCAACTCTATTCAGTCTTCTGGTCAACATCTCTTTCATCATAGACACGTCGTTTAATTCATCAGTTTTTATAGTGAAATGTCTGTATTC
>CAYIGO010000043.1:3559-5863 GCA_964362965.1 uncultured Gammaproteobacteria bacterium
AAATTTGGATTGACAATATAATCGTCGGCCGAGACAGGCTTTAGGAGTAAGTAATCTAGATTTCTAATCTTATCGCGAATTTTTGAAGCTAATTCAAAATCCTGAGATTTTGCAGCGGTATTCATTGATAAACTTAAATCTGACCTGACTTTGGAAAATTCTCCCCTCAAGAGCTTCCTTAATTTACCAATATTTTTTTTGTATTGCAAAGGATCTGGATCACACAAACCAAGATGGGTATAGAGACAAGGTTTTTCGGGGTGGTTGGATGTACAATATGGTGCAATTTTTCTAAATTGTTTTAAGATACTTTTGGCTACATATCCACTCAAGAAAGGACCGGCAATCGATCCATCAGATATGTGATTTACTACTGGCTTTGGATAAATTGCTTTTGTAATGTGAATATAATAGGGGGATTTATCGTCTTTGGAAGCTATGTTGTATTTTGGCATAAATTTCTTTATCAACTTCAACTCCAGCAGAAGGGCTTCAATCTCAGAATTGACTTCTATATATTCAATAGACTGAATTTGGGAAACTAAACTTGTGGTCTTAGGACCAAGATTTATAGGTGAACGAAAATAGGAGCTGACACGGGATTTAAGATTTTTGGCTTTACCTACATAAATTATCTTAGACTGACTGTCTTTGTAGATGTAGACTCCAGATACGCGAGGCAATAAATCCCAGGAGGATGAGGATAAACGATGAGAAGATAGCGACTGTAGCATGCCAGACAAAATAACTGCTAACTTTGATATTATACGTCAGTTTGGATATACCAGCTTCGAGCTCTAGTTTCTTGGTATCAAAGTTTAGATTCCAACTTGGTTTGATTTGATAATCAATTTTATGGGTAGAAAATGGAGGTAAGACATCGATAGTACTAATTTCTAAATGATTTATTCTGACACTTGTACGGTAAAGTGCATAAGAATTTGGATTCTTTATGATTAGCTTTGCATTTGCACCAAGAGGAACCCATATTTGCCATGGCCATTCTACTTTAAGTTCCAAGGGTAAGGCTTGGTAGTCTTTAAATTCTCCAAATTTTACATCGACACTTTTTGTCTCATCTCCAGGCAATTTATAAAATCCAGCCGATCTGGGTTCTGTATCAGAAACCCCATGATTGACAAAGGCAAAATGATTGAAATCCATCTTTGAAAAATAATCTATTCCTTTGGTCGTCACTTCCCAAGTGGGATCTACTGATATCCATGTGGATTTGGCAAAATCCCAATATTGTGGCCAGGCATGAAGGACATCAATGCCCGAAAGTGAAAGTGGTCTTAATTCTGGATTTGATGTATACGCAAAACCATTGAGTTCACGGGCCGGAATACCGGCGGCCCTACTCATGGTAATAAAAAGATCTGTAAATTCGGTACAGAGAGCTGATTCCGGTTTACTTAAAGCTTCTATTGCACCAGATCTAACTGGTTTTTTTGATTTATCATACTTGAGAGTTTTGACTACAAATTCATAAATATCTTTTGGTGTCTTGTAGGTCTTGGCAAGACTGGAAAATGTCTCGTTGGCACTTGGCCAATAAGTGGTCGGCTTTGTATACTTGGTCAAATCATGATAACCGACACTTGGTATGAATTGAGAACTTTCCGATAATATATTTGCCCTGCCAGAAACCCTAATTGATTTCTTTTCCTTATTTTTTACCTCATAAAAAGCCAGCCAATTTCCATCAATATCAATAGTAATATTGTCTGGCATGGGTTCAATAGTGTCATAGAATATCCGCTGGTATCCTGAATCAGATGGAAGACTAATCGCTTGGGATTTATCGATCGTGTAGATTAGTTTGAATTCATAAGTCTGAAAATCTCCGAATGCAGCCACCACTCCATATTGGGCTCCTTGGTTATGGGTTAAGACCATGATTTCACCATTGTTGCTCTCGGGATTTGGACTGGAAAAAGCTAGCCTTCCAAATGATTTTGGAATAATAACACTCAGTCTATAACTATCTATTTCATCGGCATTAGCGAGTCTTGGAAAACTGACTTCCCATACTTGACCATTGTGAACGGCAGGCCTGCCTAGATAGCTGAGATGAAACTGATATTTTCGGTCTCTTCCAGCTACAGGATTATTGAAATTTACTTTTATCTTAGTCTTTCCCGACTCAAATATTTCATCTATTTTCATCTGGCCACCATCATCCCAGGCTTTGATATTTTTTGGGGTATCTCCAGACAGATTCATTTCGTAATTCCCAGCATACATGTACTGGGTGAGGTTGGTAATGGTAACAATCTGTTCGACTTGAGATACTCCTTCCTT
>CAYIGO010000044.1:0-5749 GCA_964362965.1 uncultured Gammaproteobacteria bacterium
GCAGATACCGCTAAGCGAAAATATCTAAGTATTTTTTATAAACATATTTTTTCCCATACTCTTGCGATATATCCTTTTGTTCAAGAATCCTTAGTTCAACAAACCTATCAATAAGTTTATATGCTCCCTGCCTGGTATAGCCTGACCATTCACTAATTTTATTAACATCCACAATAGGAAGCTTATATAAGTTTTTCAGTATTAATGTACCAATTTTTGCGGTTTGTCCAAGAGATTGGATTTTTTCTATATCTTCCTCTCTCAGCTTCGTAATTTTTCTTGAGGCTTCAATAGCATCTTTGGCTGTTTGTGCTATACCTTCAAGAAAGAATTTTAGCCAAGGTACAACATCTCCTTTGATGTGATAGTTATAGAGTAAATCAAAATATGTTTGTCGATGCTTCTTAAAATATTCAGATATATAGAGGACTGGTTTTTCGAGTACGCCCTGTTTAACAAAATAAAAAGTAATAAGAAGTCTTCCCGTTCTTCCATTCCCATCTAAAAATGGATGGATTGTTTCAAATTGTGCATGAGCGATGCCGGTTTTAATAAGAGGAGTAAAATAATCTTCAAGATAAAGAAATTTCTCAAAGTCATCAAGGGCTTTGTGCATGGCATCAACTGGAGGAGGTACAAATTTAGCCGTTTCTATCGTATCTCCACCTATCCAGTTTTGAGATCTTCTAAACTCACCAGGAGTAAATCTGTTGTCTTTGGGATCAGAGAGCAGAATTTTATGTACTTCCCGAATGAGACGAAGAGACAAAGGGAGTGTTTCGATTCTCTTTAAACCATAGTTCATAGCCTCAATATATTTTTGGATCTGGTAGACATCTTCTGGCAATCCTTCGGTTGTTGTTCCTTCTGCTTCAATTGCGTCAATCATAGTCGCCTTTGTGCCTTCAATTTGGCTTGAAAGAGCTGCCTCTTTACGAATGTACATGAAGGTAAAAAAGTCCACATCTGGAAGAAGTTGAGTGATTCCGTCAAGTTTTGCCAAATAGTGAGTTGCCCAATACTGAAGATTTAACATCTCCTGATCCATAGGAATATCAAACTTAGGAGGAAACTTATCTGGGATAAAGGCTGAATAGCCAGTTGGTTGTTTAATTATTTTCCCTATCATAGTTGTTTACATTAGACTAGTAGATGTAAACAATAGTACCGTACTCGTTTACATTTGTCAAGGGGATGTAAACAGGGTGTTTACAAGTAAAAGAGGCCCGTATTGGCAGTCCTCTTTAAAATGTGCGCCTAGTTTATAGTTAAATCTCTCATCCGTGTCTATAGTGGTTTGAATATCTTTGTGCCCCAAGATGGCAGCAACCATTGTAATATCCACTCCGGACATTAAAATGGAAAAAGCAATGAATCATCTCCCAAAGTGGCCGGATAACGCTGAAACATTATCTGATTACAGCAAAATTATGAAATAATGACCTCAAAATTCACTATGAAATCTAACAAAAGGAAAATTTTTTTAGTCCCAGAAGAAGAACCGTATCAATGCGAACATTGTGACACTTCAGTTATGGGGGGCAGATACAACAATCATTGCCCATCATGTTTATGGAGCAAGCATGTGGATGATAAAATTCCTGGTGATAGAGCATCAGACTGCGGAGGTTTGATGGAACCTGTCGGGGTTATCAAAAAACATGATACGTGGCGGTTAATTCAAAAATGTATCACGTGTGAAAAACAATTCGTGGTCGACAGTGCTCCGCAAGATAACTTTGACATTATTGTTGAACTGTCTCAAAAACCAACGCATTCTCGTTAAGCCATTTGTTTTACGGAGCCACCTCCTGTTTACTCCGCGCTTCTTAGTCGTGGAGCATACCAGTAGGGGACGTCCTTGCATGTTGAGCAATATGTACATATGTTTATAAAATTGCTGATTGCCAAATGATTCTTATCACAAATAATATTCTATCGAGTTGTGGCCTTTAGCCATTTTATGGCCTTTTTCACATACGGGTCGCTTTCACCGGCGAGCTGATCGAGTAGAAGTTTTTTATATCTGGCCCAATCTTTTATGTAGTCCTTCGCTTTTATTAATGAAACAATAGAACATCTTCGTAACCAGTTGTCATTCGACGACACCCAATCGAGCAATGATTCTGCTTCGTTTGGATTATTTTTGAGTATGTTTGCAACGACATCAGTGGCCAACGTATCTACGAGAGCCCATCCAGTCGTATGTTTAATTACTTCCTTAATTGTTTTGGTATCAACCAACACCTGTTCTTCTGATAGAGCCGCTAGAATCTGGATACCTGCAACTTTACTATCAAAAACCGGTTGTTCGAGGAGATACATCGCCTCTTCTTCCAATAAAGACGCTTCACTGCCTGATTCATATGCTTTTAAATGTTTAATAACTAATTTTCTAATCGTCGGAAGTGGGACGCCAAAAGTTTCTTGATTTGCGTTTACAAATACTGATCTGCTTTCCCCAAACGCAGCATTACTTGTTCTCTGCAGATCTTGAAGTATTAAAACTCCCAATCGTATTTCAGGGCTTGTCATGGTAATGCCCACGTGTCTTTCCAGCTTTTTGGAAATCTAAGATTCATGGAAAAACAAAATGCAATAAATTGTCCGTGGTGAAATGTTTCATGCCTAATGAGCAGCTCGATTACGTAGTATAAAGGATATTTTTTATTAAATAATTTTATCGGCTTGCTCCAGTTTTTGATGTTATTAACGGCTTTATAAAATCTTTTATCCTCAATCTTCAATTTATTTATTAGTTGATTTTTCGTCATTATGTTTGAACTAAGCAAGCCTTTATCTACTTGCGAGAAATCGAGGTCTTTCCCATATAAAACATTTGCGTAAGATTTTTGGACTTCCGACATTTCTATTAAATGCTTTACGTATGTATCCAGACCAACTCTTGGTAATTTTTGTCTCAACACCTTGAGTGACTGGAACTTTATCCATTCTATGGTTAATTGACGGGCCTCTCTCCATCCAAAGATAAGGGTTTTTGCAACATCTTTATCTTTTTTTGAATTATCTTTCATTTATTTTATAGAATTTATTTGGAACAAATGTGTGAATATCGTTATACCAGGGTTGCGGTTTTCCCACATTGTTGGCCGTATAGAACATTTTAGATATATTGTTTATGTATGGAAGTCCCTGTCTGGTGACCTCAAAAGTCTCTTCACTGTCATGTAACCACCCTTTTGCGATCAGCCCGGAAATTTGCGGTCCAAAATTGTGAATAATTTCTTCTCCAAATAGTCCATTGAATTCGGATTTTTTGATGCTTATTCCTCTCACACCTAAAACCATATATTTGGCTTTTAGTTCTTCGATATCCACGCTACTTCCAGAAACAACCGGTGAGCACCCGGAGTGTAATGCTTTAATATATTCGATTACAGGGTAAACATTTGTCCATGAATGACCTCCAAAGTAATGAGTATTTGCTCCTGCGCCAAGCCCCAACAGAAACTTTTGGGGGGCTTGCCATGCATTTACAACGTATCGACATTCTTTCCCGGGAAGCGCAAAGTCTGGCTGCATGTACCTGCCATATCCTTTGGCTTTTAGGTAATCTCCAACGAGATAAAACATTTCGCGGTCTACAGCGTCTGATGGAATTTTACTTTTTTCTTCACTTAATCCTGTACCGTCTGATTCTAGACTATATGCACTTACTGTATCTGGAAGAAATTCCGCTATCGCTTCTAAATCCTGCGTAAAATTTTTCATATCTTGATTAGGCAATCTATACATAAGATCCATTCCCACGTTTCTAAACCCAGCGCCTAGCGCTTCGGAGAGAATTCTTCTGTTTTTTTCTGAAGTGTGATCTCTCCCTATTGCAGTCAAATTGACATCACTGAACGATTGAAGTCCTAGTGTCACCCTATTTACGCCAACAGATTTATATTCTCTAAATCTTCTCTCTCCAATGGTGTTTGGGTGGCATTCAACGGTAATTTCCGCATCAGAATCAACGGTAAAAATATCAGAAATGCCGTTCAACAACACGCCAACATCACTCGGTCGCATCATCGAGCCCGTCCCTCCTCCAAAATATATGGCCGTGACCCTTTTACCATCTATGTCCGGGTGGTTTTTATACATTTGCAACTCGGTACTTAAAGCATTTAAATAGTTCTTATATAGTCTACTGTCGTATTCAATCACATTGAAGTTGCAGAAGGCACAAATTTTTGGACAAAATGGGTTGTGGATATATATGGAAGCCTCATCTATGCCCTCGTGGGATCGTGAATTAAAAATTGCGTTTATCAACTCTTGATTTGCAACATTCCAATTTATTGGATAGGCCTCCACATACTCTCGATCAACCTCCGTTTCTGATCGCGGCAGTGAATTAGTTTTTTGCTCGGGACCCATAATTAAGTACTGTCTCTGTTGTTAATATAGATCACTTTTGGATTTTTTCCTCTTTCATTGGTAGTAAATTTTTCCGCCCCCACCATTTCAAAACTTGGTATTATTTTCTTTTTAGAAATTTCGTCTTGGAGATCCTGTCCACATTCCCCCAACTCCTGCAGGAGAGATTCCACCGTGCCAGCTCGCAACCCTGCATCAATTTTGAATTTAATTCTGTCATGAGCACTGTTTTGAGTAATTTCGATTTGATATTGCGGAATTTTACCCAATACACTATTGAGCATTTCTTCTATTGTGTCTACAGATACCTTGGTAGCGTTATAAAGAAATAGGGTTTCCTGAAGTCGTCCCATTGGAATTACACGATTTTCTTGAGCGCCACATGAACATTTTTCTGTAATAATTTTTGCTTTATCACCCAATAGATATCTGACAAGTATCGTGCCAGTGCTATCAAGTTTGGTTACGGCCATGGCCCCTTCATTTTTTTCTGCTGGGGAAAAAGTTTCCGGATCCAGAATTTCGATTAATAAACCATTATCAAATATGTGGTACCCATTGTGCTGATTACACTCTGATCCTATTCCGTCTGTTTCTTCTGACCCATAGATTCCATAAATATCAGCCCCAAAGATTTCTTTAATGAGTTGTCTTTGAGCTGGCACGATGGGTTCTCCTGCACAGAGCACTTTTTCAATTGCTAATTTACGTCCAGCCTCCCTACTTGCTCGTGCAATTGTAACTGCTTTGGACGGAGTGCAATATATAACGTTCGCCTTTGAAAAATTGATCAGTTCAATGATTTTATCGTCAATTGGTAGTGATCCTATGGGCAGGGAAAGTACGCCCATGTTTCTGAATGTGTTCAATGCTATGTGGCCAATATTCCAAACATCAAAAGGTTGAGCAATGGCTATTATGTCGCCTTTTACAATCCCGCTATTCGAAAACATTTTTTCTGCCGTAACAACACTTTTTTGTAAATCTTCTGTGGTCCTAAATATTATTTTTCTCCTGCCATACGTGCCTCCCGATGATGATATTTGTACGGGTTCCCCTTTTTTTGATACGAAACCACGCGGATCTTCTAATAAATTTTGAGGAGTTGTTTTGGGTACTTGAGGAAGGCTTTCATGGTTAATTTGATCAGTATTTAAAGCTGAGTACAAATCGCAGTAAAAGGGTACCGTTTGTTGAGCGAAAGCAAGATGAGCGTCGATTCTGTTTCCAACTTGGGGAGCAAGATCCTTATAGTCCTTAATTCCCGTTAGAATAACTGCTTGCTCTTTCATTTAGGGAGCAGGATTTTTTGATCGCATCTTTTGAGAGTGTACTGCTCTGTAGCAATAAAGTCAAATTTTTT
>CAYIGO010000045.1:0-5696 GCA_964362965.1 uncultured Gammaproteobacteria bacterium
GCCATTTTGGGATTGCGACGACGTACCTGATGGCCAAAATGGCATCCTGCTTCCAATAGTTGTTGTAATGAAATATCTATCATATATTCTCCTTCTTTGTCCCACGTAGCCTTGGCGTAGTGGGATATCCTCTCCCGCCGATGTTTATAAGGAGAATGCCGACGGGATGTGTAATAGAGTTATTTTAAGTTATCTTTACGACTTAGGCAAGCCCCATTGTGTTTCTTTAACAACTTTCAATTTTACAAGATGTCCTTCGGGACAATCTTCATGAGTCAGACCTTTGACCGTTGCCACAGCAATTGTTGACCGATCAGCATATGTTGACGAAAATATCACACCACAAATCGTACATGAAACATCCACAGAAGGATTTCCTTGACTGACTATTTTTTCCACGACTTGATTATACATATCTTTTATACATTTAGCAAAGACTATAGGTTATTCAGGAGATTTTCAAATAGACATGCAACCGTGACTGGTCCTACTCCACCCGGCACAGGGGTAAAAAAGCTAGCCCTGAGCGCAGTCGAAGGGTCAAAGTCCCCTTTGGGGAAACCCAGATCAATACAAATTGTACCCTCTTTAATATCTTTAATCAAATTTGGACTTCCTGTCGCAGAGATTACAATATCAAAAGTCTTAATTTTTTCTGGATCGAAATCCCCTTTGTCCATACCGGTGGCATTTGGATATAATTTCATAAGATTTTTCCCCACAAATCCATTTGATCCGACAATACATATATTCTCTGTTTTTGTAAGTATTTTCTTTACTGCCAATACTACTGCAGGTAAAAATAGTGAATCTTCTCTCAATCCATCGACGTCCTTTTCCGGTGGAATTTTGGAAATAATTTCCTGAGCATTTGGATGTGGAAGCTGGACCATAATTCCATCTTCATCCCCATCAATTCTATTCATGACAATTTCCACTCCCAATCTCTTGGCAACTTCTGTTTTAATTTTTACATATCTGGCTCCAGAAATATTGTCATCACTCAAAAATATTGCTAGTTTGGATTTTTTTCTAGGCAACTTGGCTATCAATTCTTCGGCAAAAGCCTTTCCATCAAAGATCATATTTCTTACACAAAGTTTTCACTTCTCTAGCAATCTCTAATAATTTTTTATCCTTAATCATATTGTGCTTAAACATTTTTCTTTCTTCCTGAGACATGTCCACATTTTTAATTTTAGAGGATGTATAAGTAATCACTTCATCAATCCACTTAGCAATCTGGCGCATCTGAGGCTCTTTCATCCCTCGAGTCGTGACTGCTGGAGTTCCCAATCTGAGTCCAGACGGATAATATGGCGATTTTTTTTCATTAGGAATTGTCTGGCGGTTGGCAATTATTCCTGCATATTCCAAAGCCCAAGCGGCCGCCCAACCATCAATATTTTTATTCGATAAATCTATCCAGACCATATGGTTAGACGTTCCATCGCCAATCAATTTATAATTATTGTTTTTTAAGACCTTCGCTATCTCTTGAGCATTTTTTACAATTTGTTCTGAGTACTTTTTGAATTTTTGAGTTTTTGCTTCTTCTAGGCAAACCGCTATCCCAGCAATAGTTTCCATATGCGGTCCACCTTGGACACCAGGAAAAACTGCTGAATCAATTTTCTTATTTAATTCTGGATCTTTTTTTAGTCCGCGATCAGTCACCAGAATCATAGCTCCCCTTGGTCCTCTCAAAGTTTTATGGGTAGTAGTCATTACAATATGAGCATATGGGACAGGCGAGGGATGAGCGCCACCAGCAATGAGTCCCCCGATGTGAGAAATATCAGCTACAAAATAGGCACCGATCTTATCTGCTATCTTGGCATATTTTTCCCACTGAAATATTCTGGTGTAAGCTGTTCCTCCCGCCCAGATAATCTTGGGCTTGTGTTTTACTGCCAGTTCTTCCAGCTCTTTCCAATTTATTTCACCATCTGGTGTCAAACCATAATGAACAGCTGGCATAACAATACTTGTAACACTGACACTCTGGCCCATTGAGAGATGACCTCCCATTGATAATATTTGAGAGAGTTGGATGCATGCCCCGCGAAGCTTTAGCGAAGTGGGGTCGCTTAGAGCCTTAATAATTGCCAAGTTGGCAGGAGCTCCAGAAAGTGGCTGGACATTGACATGAGGTACCCCAAACAATTTCTTGGCTCTCTCTTGGCAAAGTCTCTCCAATTCATCCACCATAATATTCCCTTGATAATATCTCTTTCCTGGGTACCCTTCCGCGTATTTATTTTCAAATATACTTCCCATCGCTGTTCGTACAGCTTTACTAGCGTAGTTCTCCGACGGAATCATCTGAAGCGTCTCATTCTGCCGTTTTTGTTCTTTTTTGATCAATTCAAATACTTTGTCCATTTACTCATTATATCCTGCCTCTTCTTAAAATAGCTAAAATGTAATACCAAGCATCTTTATCGGATTTAATTGAGTCTGCCAAATTCTCAATAGTAGACTCAAGGTCGGGAGGCATTCTTTCACCAACTGGATAAAATCTTTTTCCACCCCGCTCTCCAATCAATTCTACAACCCTATCACTCTTTCTGGGTTTTCTTTTTTTTGACCTCTTTAAAGTCTCTGGGTCAATACTCTTAGAATCCCTACCATTTGACCGAGAAACGAACCTTTTGTACACTAAGATTTCATGTATTGGACTTCCCGACAACTCTCTCTCTCTTCATTTCTTCTTCCGCATCTAAAATTGCCTCCCATTCTTCATCGCTTCTTCCTAAAGGCCTATGCAGTCTTTCACTCATTGTTTTATCTTTATATCACAAAGCTAATTTTTCCTCTACCATGGATCTTAAACAATTTTTCCTATGATTTTTACAATCAGGACTGGTTACGACAACTCTTCTATCTACAATTTTAACTTCGACAGTACCATGACAAATCTCACAGGTCTTTTGCTTCAGATATTTTAACAACACTGGATCTATTTCTTTCCCCACACACTATTTAAATTAGAACCAACGGTATTTTTTTGATTTTGATAGTGGCTTTTTAAATTTTTGTGACCATAGGGAAATTGAGCAGGACTGGAAAGATGCATAAAGCTCATCTGGCAAATCTTCATGCCGGAGTAGAGAGCAATTGGCAAGTTGGCTAGATTGGAAATTTCCAAAGTACATTGACCTTCAAATCCAGGATCAAAAAAACCAGCGGTCGAATGAATAACTAATCCGATTCTACCAAGTGAGGATTTACCATCGAGTCTGCCTACCAGATCGTGGGGAAATTTTATTCTTTCGATAGTGGTAGCCAATATAAATTCACGCGGATGGATGATTATCGGCTCATCATCTTTGATAATAATTTTCTTCATCAACCGAACTGTATTTTTCTTGGTATCGATTACCGTCTGGCTATGGGTATCAAATACCAAAAAGTTGTCACCGAGATGCAAGTCAATACTTGAGGGCTGGACGCACTGATCATCAAATGGACTGACTACCAATTCTCCGTTTTTTATTTTCTTTCGTATGTCTCTGTCTGACAATACCATTCCAGCTATTGTATACTACTTCAATGCCCACAATCAAATCATTTGAAGCCCGAATATTGAAAAATCGGACTTTTGTCGAAAAACTGGCTGATTCTATCAATACTCATGCAGGCAGTTTCAAATTTTTTGTCATTCATGTTCTAATTTTTGGGCTCTGGATAATGTTTAACAAAGCAGACCCATATCCATTTAATTTTTTGACCATGACTGTTTCTCTGGAGGCCATCTTCTTGTCAATCTTTGTTCTGATGAGTCAAAACCGGCAGGCCAAAATAGATTCTCTGCGCGAGGAAATTCACCTCCAGGTCAATGAAATTGCCGAAAAAGAAGTAACAAAGGTCTTAAAACTGGTGGCTGAAATCTATACCAAAGTTTTGCCTGAAAGAGCAATGGACCCCGAAGTTAAAAAAATGCTCCACAATCTCAATACCTCCAAAATCGAGGCCGAAATTGAGAGACAATTAAAACAGAACTAATTATCTGTAAACTTTAGTGTGTCCGCCAATAGCTAGAAAACGGACCTTATTTTTCCCTAACCATTTATAAATTATTCGTATGTCGTCAGTAATCCAAAATGACCATTGACCCACCATCTTTTTATGCAGATCATGATTACCAAGACGCGTGTCGTTTGGATTTTTACTAAACCACTTGATACGCTGTTCGATCTCCACCTGTAAATCTGGAAACTCTTGAAGTAATTCTTTTAGATTTTTGTAATAATTTTCGTTGGTTTGATATTGAACCATATTTCTTTTTACCTTCCCTTAAAACAAAATCGGTAAAAGAACCTTTTCCATCCCATACTATATCATCTTTTAACGGTTGTTTCTCGCTTCTCAAAACCATATTTTCAAATTGAGGCGTAAATCCATTTCTGGTCAAATTGTCGTTCAACCACCAGCGCAATGAATCTCTAATCAATTCGCTTACAGAATTGTAATGATATTTTTTTGCTTGAGTCTTCGCCTGAACATATAAACCTTTTGGCATTGAAATATTGGTTGTAATCGTATCCATACAAACATTGTATGCTTTTCATACAAGTGTGTCAAGAACCATACCTATTTACATTGTACAAACCGATATATCCCACCACCAAAGAAACCCCACCAGTAACATAAAATCCTAGTTCAAATCCAGTAAGATGACATATAACCATAATGGGTAAACACGAAATAGAAATAAATGCATCAAATAAGGATAGTTTATCCTTAGGTATTGCCATAAGCGGATTATATCAAGCCCCCATTGCCTTTGATCACAAAGAAATGATTGAGGATTTTTTGACTAATTCAATTAAAAAAAGGTAAATTACTTTCCCGGATGTAATAAATTGTATTCTGTTCTGTAATTACGCTGAGCAATCGTTTGTTTTAACCAACTTATACCCAAATCAATTGCATTCAAAATCGCAAACGATCCGAGTATATATCCGACTATTGAATATTTATTTTCTGGATCCAATACAGCCCGAGCTACTCCCAAACAAGCAAAAGCAGTCATTCGAGCAGCTAGTTCAATCGTGGCTTTGTGACTGTCTGCTATACTCGTTGACTCCTGAGCTGGACGAGTAGTAATATCCAAAAATTTAGGCCTAAATAAAAATTCTAATATGCCTGGTTCTCCGTCAACCTTTGCCATAATATAGCCTATAATATCACTATTTCTCAGGAAGTCAATTCAAATTCAAAAATATCTTTCTGTGGGTGGGGATTAGATCTTTAGGGGGTTCAAAATAAAACATTTTATTTTCTCCTTCGGCGATATCTTGTTTCTTTACCCATACTTCATACACCAAATGCACTACATGTCCTCTGGGTTCATGTAAATCTTCATCGAGCTCCCGCAATTTAAAATAATCTTCTTTAATTACTAGACCCAGCTCTTCCAGAGCCAATCGTCTAACACACTCGACTACTCTCTCACCTTTCAATAAAAAACTGCCCGGTAAATGCCAAAAGCCTTTGTATGGTTCAGAGTCTCTCTTGGAATAGAGAACTCCCCCATTTTCATTTTTAATCCACAAATCGACAGCAATTCTGGGAGCTAACTCAAAACTTTTTAAAAACTGATCGTAGGGAAGTTTCTGCGGCATATTCTATGATTTTATCACAGGTTTACTTGCCGCTCCGGAGCCCGGGGGCGAAGGGCGGTTCCAACT
>CAYIGO010000046.1:0-5647 GCA_964362965.1 uncultured Gammaproteobacteria bacterium
CCTGGAACTCAAAACTCCCCATGAAGTTGTTGCAAATGTCTTGGCATCATAAGGTGGCGTCGCCACTACCACTAATCTCTTTTGTGTTGTTCCAAAGGGATAACAAGTCTGAAGGATTAATAATTCATGCTGAAACTGGGGTACCAAATAACGAGTATCAGAAGCTGCCAGAATCTCCATCTTTTCGACTTTGTAGTGGTAATAATTGCCTTTGTAATAGACCTCTACTCTATCATCCGGCTTCATCTTGTCCAGTAAATAAAAGACGGCATTAAAACGACTGAAGTTCAGAGGATTGTCTGTCGAATGGGCAAATAAATAAGTGGTTCCACGTCGACCAGGTACTGATAATCCAGAGGCTTCAGCTACACCTCTTTTCAAAGCTGCAAAATATTCTTTTTCGTTTGCTGAATCGACTTGGGCCACCACGGGAGCTTTGGCATCAATTCTTGGTACATAGATCATATAGTCACCTGTGGCAGTCCAGACTGGGTTGCTCCAAGAATTGCGCAATTTAAATAGGGCATACCAGCGCTCACGGATAGTGTATTTGACTTGGTAATAAGCAATCGGGACATAGATCCAAATAATCCCTATTACAGAAGCCGTCAGAATCATAGCTCCAATTGCAGGTATCCACTCTTTCATTAGTCTATTTTACACTTTTCTTTTCCGGGTCAGGAGATATCCTGCCCAGCCTGAGGTCATGAGAACTGAAACTGTGGAATACAAATCAAACCCTGTCTTGGGAGTAACTGTAGCTACAGGTGTGGGAGTAGGAGTCGGTGTGGCTCCAGGAGCTGGTGTAGGAGTAGGGGTTGGAGTCGGCGTAGGTGTTGGAGTAGGAGTCGGTTCGCTTGTTATTGAAAAACTAGCAGAGGCTGAACAAGTATCCGAACAATTATTAAAATTTCCCTCACAGTGTTTCCACTGCCGGGTCCAAGTATAGCTTCCAGTCCCACCGCTAGCTGTCCCTGAAAATCCCCAAGCCCGAGATGAATCTGACTGAGGGTAATTGCTTACTCCCCCGGAAAAATTATCACTCAAATAGGTCGAAGCGTCACCACTGACATTAAATTGCAACGATTGACCTGATCTGACTGAATTTGGCGAAACAGATAATGAAACCGAATTGCACGAAGGTCTTGAAGAAGTGGTTGTCGTAGTTGTCGTCCCTCCCCCACAGTCACCTGTGTAAAATGTTACATAGTCTCGAATATTTGAATCATCACACGACCAACTAGCATTATTTTGAGATCGACAATATTTATTGTAATTATCTAATTGCACAGTTTTTCCACAACTTACCCCATCTGAACTTGCGCTTGTTGGCCAAGGATAAACCTCATTTGATTTACATTCTCCAGTAACGCGTCCGTCACAAACAAATTTGGCGACATACCCAGCACAAGACGCACCTGAATTTGAACAAGAACAACTTCCATCGCTTCTCCCATATCTAACAATACACTCACCCGCAAATACTGGGGCAACAGAAAAAGCCATGAAAATGGCTGACATGATAAATGTTTTTATTTTCATCATGGAAGGCAGTACTCCTGCCCGACGTACTACCCTCCATGATAAAAACATTGTGGACACTAGATATAAATTTTTAAATTAAGCCCTACTGTCGCCAATATTATTTTTGACAGTAGTCGCAGTGTTGTGTTACAACTGCCATTGTGAATCCGTTCTGTCTGTCCAAACGGGTTTGCAAATTTTAAAAGGGCATTTCCACTCGTGTTTCTTTACGGGATCAGCGATGGCAATGCTCTTTTTTTATTTCCACATACTCATTGAAATAACACCTTGATTTAAGAAAGCCATGCGGGAAAGCTGGGAACGCATCCAAGAAGAAGCAGAAGAAATAACCGGCAAATCACGTCGTTTTGGGGCTAATGTCTTAAAAAGATTCTTTAAGATCTTGGGCATACTATAATCCTACAACCTATAACATACCTTGTCAAGGCCCTATAGTTATCAGCTGAATAATAATATGGCTCTATTTAGCCAATTGTGCATAAGTCTCTAATCTCTAATTTCTAATTTCTAATAGTGGATAACTAGTGGAGAAGCTTCCCTATGGCCGAAGATACGGACTTTCCGGACTCGGCAGAGGCGACTCTATAACCCAATTTCTTGGCTTCTTTGATGCGCTTATCTAATCCTGTGACCTTTCTGACCTCACCCATGAGGCCAACTTCGCCTACAGCTGAGACATCCTCTGGCATGGGTTTATTTAGAAAGCTGGAAGCAATAGCCATACAAATAGCCAGATCTACTCCCCTGTCTGCTAACTTGATACCACCAGTCACATTGACAAAAATATCCTGATCCCCCAAGTTCAAGCCCGCTCGCCTTATTAATATGGCCACCAGCATTTGCAATCTATTAGTATCGATGCCAATTGCCACTCGGCGCGGTATCGACAACTGTGATGGTGTAGTCAGAGCTTGGATTTCGACCAAGAGTGGCCTTCTACCCTCAAGTATAACCGAAACTACACTTCCGGGGACTTTTGTTACCCGTTCTGTCAGCAGCAATTTGGATGGATCGGAGACACCAATCAATCCCGCTTCACTCATTTCAAAGACTCCGACCTCATCGGTGGCTCCGAAACGATTCTTGATGGCTCGGACCAGACGAATATTACTGGATCTATCGCCCTCAAACCACAATACTGTATCAACTAAGTGTTCTAGGACTCTGGGACCGGCAATGTTCCCATCTTTGGTTACTTGGCCAACTATGAAGAGACAAGAAGCTAGATGTTTGATGGTGGAAGTTAGACGGGAAGCGCATTCTCGGACTTGACCCACAGAACCAGCTCCTCCTGTAAGGTCCTCTGTGACTAGTGATTGGATCGAGTCGACTATTACTACCTTGGGTTTTAGTTCTTCTATTTTGGCAATGGCGTCATCAACATTGTTGGTCTCAAGTAGCGAGACTTCGGATATCTTTCCCAATCTCTTTGCTCTCAATGCCACTTGTGTTGCCGATTCTTCACCACAAACATATAAGACTTCTTTGCACTTGAGCGCTACCTGAAGTAAGAGCGTGCTTTTTCCAATCCCCGGCTCTCCTGCTACCAAGACCACCATCCCATCCACTAATCCCCCTCCCAAAACATTATCCAGTTCCAATTCCCCAGTCTTAAGCCTCTTGTTCTCGTCAACTTTGATATCTTTGAGATTTGTGATTTGGGTATGACCTCTAATTTCTAATTTCGAATTTCTAATTTCTAACGCGGTCTCAACCATACTATTCCACACATCACACGATGGACATTTCCCTGCCCACTGACTCTGTGAATATCCGCACTGCTGACAGACAAATTGAGATTTCGTTTTGGCCATTATTTATAATCCACTGGTTTGGCAGTGAGGACGACTCCCAAACTCAATCTTCTTTTATCGGTATCAATAGACTCGATAAAGACATTGACTTCTTCCCCTACTTTGAATCCACCTTCCCCAGACATCTTTGAAGCATGAATCAGTCCCTCAATACCGGCTCTGATATTTACAAATACACCAAATGGGGCCACTTTGACAACCTTGCCTTTGTGCTTGCTGTCCACTGGATAATCTTTGACAATATTAATCCAAGGATCATCACTAAGTTTTTTGAGTGACAAGGCTAATTTGCCTGTCGATTCATCGATACCAATGACCTGGACTTCGACTGCCTGACCTTCGGACAATTGGGTATGTACATCGTCCACCTTTTCCCATGAAATCTCGGAAATATGGACCAAACCCTCAAGCTCGACAGCCTTGGCACCCTTACCCACTTTTACTTGAACAAAAGCTCCGAATGGAACAATACCTGTGACAATTCCGTCGTAATTGGTGCCGATTTTGACAAGCTTCAGAAGCTTCTTTCTGGCTTCGATTTCGATACTTTCGGTCACAGCTTTCTCGGACAAGACCAATCTGTTTTGCTCACGGTCAACCTCAATTACTTGAACTTTAATGGGTTTGCCAATGAGAGCCTGTGGGGACTCAGACAATTCATGAGAAAACTGGGAACTGGGAATAAATCCCACCAGTCCTTCGGCATCGACTAACAATCCCGACTTATTGACTTCACGTCCTTTGACCGTAATATTGGTACCATTGGCATGGGCTTCTTCAAAGTTTTTCCATCTAGAATCGTCAGCGGCTCTTTTTAAGGAAAGAATTATTTGTCCCGAATCATTCTCCTGAGAAATGACCACACCAGTGACTTCGTCTCCAACCTTCAAAGCCTCTAGATATTCTTTGGCCATGTCAAACTCACGATCACCCAAAATACCCTCAGTTTTTCCACCCACATCCACAAACATCATGTGTCCAGAAATGGCTGTAATAATACCCTTTACTACATCCCCTCTCTTGTGAGTACTAATCTTGTGACCAGTGCTGGCCAAAAGCTCAGACATGGTTAATGGGCTTGACCCTAACGAAGTACCGCTTTTGCGGGACGAAGTGGGTTTACTTGTTTTCTTTGTCACTTTCACAAAACATTTTCCTCGCTTTCATATAAGAATAGGGGTATTATAACATAAATTATTTGGCGCGGGAACCGCTCACCTACAAAACTAACTCCAGCGGGATTTGTCCAGATTTACTTTATTCTCAATAAATTTTACACCTTCTGACAGCAGAATTTTCATCTGTTCCGTGGGTCCCCCAAAAGCAAAGCCAGGTGCCATCGATCCGTCTTTCATAACCACACGATGACAGGGAATCTTTCGGTCTTTGTTCGCGTGGAGCGCATGACCAATTCTGCGGGCATCTCGTGTACCCAGTATCATGGCTATCTGGCCATATGTCGCCACTTTTCCATTTGGTATTTTGGCCACCTCTGCCCAAACTTGCTCAAAAAATGTCATAATTTATCTTAAACAATCAGGGGCTAATTTGAAACCAGCAGATTGGGCATCTTGCTCACTACAAAAATAATTTTCATCAGTATCTAAATCTAAAACCACATATTTATAATGCCGGCAAGTGGGCAAATGATAAAGCCTGTCTCCTGTTCCCTTGTCAATATTTCCCTTGATTTTGCAACTTGTATTAACATCGTTTTCCATAGTCTTTTTGCATTCAGGACCAAAAATACCAATTCTATTTTTGCTGGCGTTTTGTCCCGCAATTTTAATTTCTTCTGATTGAGAATTCGGGTCATAATTTAATTTAGCTAATCCTATTTTTGCAATTTCTTCATTAATTAACAATCCGTCCACATAGACTAATCCCATTCGTCTACCATAGGTGTCTCTCTTTTCTTCTTTAATATCTACAACTTTGTTCAAGACCAAATCGCTTAATTTTTGCTTGGCTTCTGGTCCTAAGCATTTATCTAGTTCTGGAGCATTAACACCCAATAGTCTAACCCTATCCCCCGACTTGATCCAAAAAGTGTCGCCATCATAAACACTAGTTACCCGCATCAGTTCGCGTTCTTTGTTCCACCAAAATCCATTTGATCCAATTAATAACAACCCTAAGATAATAATCAATAATTTATTCTTAATCACTATACTAATTATGCCACAAAAAAGCACTGTGCTGACGGCCATGACCTACCTTCATATCCCGGTGACGGGAAACTATTATCAGCGCTGGCGCGTTTTACGGTTCTGTTCGGAATGGAAAGA
>CAYIGO010000047.1:0-5553 GCA_964362965.1 uncultured Gammaproteobacteria bacterium
TCTGTTTTATCAACAGGATGTTCAAAGCTATGTAACCTGGAAGGTTATTCTGCCTTAGCGCAAGAGGTTATTTTTTATACCTAAGTATGTGCTGCTATCTCAGCTAGGAGATTATACTACTTCTTTTCTACCTTATATTCATATGGCCTGCTGTCGTGGGGCACAAACGTATTTGAGTAAGTCCACCAACGATAGAGAGTTTTTACGCCAACACTGGGACAGCATAAACCTTCATCCTCTCGTCGCAGTGGCTCTACTATAGCAAGAACATCTTTCCCATTCTTATCTTTTTCTATCGTAACAATGGGATCTCCAACCCACTTTTCAAATATGACTTTATCTTTCGATAGAACATACACTCCTTTTACATGGCAACTCCCACATCCTGCCCCAGAACCCCAAAGCACAATATTTTCCTCTCCTAGCCCCAATAGATCACCTTTTACGGCCCTAAACACCCAGAGACACTTATCTTTTACCAATTTAATTGCTGACTGGTTATTGAATACAATTTTTGCTACTTCGGCTTCAGATTGCGCCGCTGAATCACTGTAATCATAATCACAGGGCACAGTTGTTGTGTGTTTTTCTGCTATCTGTTCAGTATTCTTCAAAGAAGAAACTTTCGGGGCACTTACATAATGTGCAGCCAATATTCCGAACGCAAAAAATAAGATAGCGGTTAAAACTAGTTTCTTATTCACATGGTCTACTCACTTGCCTGACGCTTTTTTAATTCCATTAAAGAAATGCTATCTGGATAAGAAGAAACTATATGTTGGATGTAGCGCTTATTTATTGGATCATTATAAATATTTTCAGCTATTATCTCAACCACATCAGGAGACACATAATCCTTTTTAATGATCGAAACACCAGAAGCAGAGCATAAAGCCTCCCATTTTGCATTGAATTCGTTCATTCCTATATTGTCAGAATCATAAGAATACATTCTCCACAGAAGTTTTTCGAAGTCTTCTTTAGTTTTACATGTAAGCATTAACATTACTAGGTAACTTTTGGTTAAATTGTGTTGCTCCACGCTCACTTTATATACCTTTGAGTACCAAATTAGGCCAAATAAGATTATTAGTAGAAGTATCCAAATCATTTTTTTATAAATTATGTTTTTATAACAACTTAATTGTAATAATATCTGGCATATATTTCCTGTTATTAATCTGACATAGATTCCATACTGTTGTCAACTTCAGTATGAGAACCTATGCTAGGTATGGCGAAAAAATTAAAAGAATAAGAAGAGAAAGGGACGTATCTCAGGAGCAACTAGCTGAACAAGCTAGTGTTGATCCCAAAACCATAATCCAGATAGAGAAGGGAAAAAGGAACCCCACACTGAAAACTCTTCAGAAGATCGCTAATGCGCTTAAAATGCCTGTTGAACATCTTCTCAAAAATTCCTAATTTTTTCTGCCGCATAGAAAAGGGGATAAACCGATAATTTCTCAAACAGGTTTGGGTGTAGTACCCCCTCCTGCCAGCTCATGAAGGTCGCCATCAATCCGTTCAACCTCCTTCTGTAGGTCTTCAATGCGCATGTGTGAGAGATTAGCTTTGACGGAAAAGTTGATGTTGGCATGCTTCTGAGTAGGATACTGTCCTGTGAGCTTGAGAACCTCAATGTTAGCCCGTAGCTTCACGTCTGCGGATACTTTACTCACCTGAGCATTAGCCAGCACCTCCAGATTCCTCGCGAGCTGATCCGCAGTTAAGCCCTGTAGGCGTAGCGCCTCTTCTATTGCTTCCCGAATCAAAGGCTTTCTAAGGTTCTCTGAAGCCATGGAACAGGCGACAGCGACGTTTTTAACATTGTAGGTATGAAATGCTGCCTTCGTCCCATTGCCACCATTTTGGATGTACTTTTTAACAAAAAGTTTTTGCTTTAGAGTCATACTTCCAATCTAATCCATGTTATCAATTAGCTTAAGAAATTTGACCCCAAAAGCCGTAATACTATAATCTGTTCCCCCCGCGCCTCCCCAGGTAGCACCTGAATTTACTATTCGTAATATACCTAAGGTTACAAGTTCAAATATATTCTCACTTATTTCATTTCTTTTGTTTCGTTCGCGATTCTGCGCTCTTGTGCGTAAATCTTGTGTCCATTCGTCATTTCTCTTTAATCCATATTCTTCTTTTACTCTATCTGTTGACGGACTGTACCCGTCATGAAGCCATTTTTCAATTGGAGTCCATATAGACTTTTTAGTCAGTAAATCATTAAACCACCACTCTACACTTAAATCAGATTTTTGATATGTATCTTGGGCAAGCTCTCTTTCGAGCTCTTTTTCAACCACTGGAAGAATCTGTTTCTTTGTGAAAACTAGAAAACGTAGGGTTGGAATGGTCATCCTTATCAAACAATCATTAAATCTTTCCAACTCGTAATCTTTTTTGTTATCACTTAAGGCGTATCCTAAAATAATATTTTTTAGAATCTGTTTCTTTTCTTCCACTCTCTGTTTCAGATATTGCTCGAAAAACAATAAGAAGCCTTTTTCAAATTCTTTGCTCTGGACAATTTCTTCTCTAAATTTCTCTGGATGCTCCTTTATAAATTCAACTATTTCGTTAATCTCTTCTTGGTTGTAAGCCATATAAACTCCGTATAATCCCGTCGCTGCGCAGAAGACCACGAGCCAATATGGGTATATTTCGAAAAAGGGAGCAAGAACGGCACTATAAAAGGGGAGTGCGTTTTGTATTGCTATTTTTACGGCTTTTATTGCTGATTTATCCACAGCAATGATTATAGCTTCGTTAGTAGAAAAATTCTATCAAAATATAGGCTTACAAAAAATAAGCTATACTCTGCATTGTTCTTTCTTTTGCTGAAAGGCTATATAATAGGTTTGGAGGTGAACCATGAAAACTCTTCTCATCAGCCTTGTCCTTGTTGGCTTGTCCCTTTTTGTGGGAGTTCGTGAAGCAGAAGCGGCAAAAGTCCGAGGGTATTCTCGAAGAAATGGATCGTATGTCCAGCCGCACTACCGCTCGAATTCAAACAGGTTCAAATGGGACAATTGGTCATCACAAGGGAACATCAATCCATGGAACGGGAAGAGGGGGTATCGGAGATGGTGGTAAATACTGTGTGCGAGATTAAAACTAATATGAACGAAGCTTAAGGTATGATTAAATTGTTGATTAGGGTTTTAGCTGCCTTATGGGTAGCTTTTTTGTATACGCAGCCTGTTTATGCGCATCCAGGCCGGACTGCATCTGATGGCTGTCATTATTGCAGGACAAATTGTGACAAATGGGGAGAAGCTTGGGGCGAACGGCATTGTCACGGCGCACTTCCACCGCCTCCGCCGACGGCAAGTCCCACAACGTACATCCCTAAAAAACCGACACCAACCAACACGCCGACTCCTACACTCTCGCCAACTAGTACTCCAGCTCCATCAGTGACTTCCACTCCAACTCCTACAGATAAAACAGAACCTAAAGTTTTGGGAGAAACAAAGAGAAAAGAGGAAACAACCAGTGGAACCATCTTAACCATGATGGTGGGTATAATCGGATTCTTAATTGTTTTTTGGCGAGCAATCAATCAAAAATGGCCATTTCATCCGAAACCTTAACGGATATGATTAATCATCCTAAACGGCATCACTATATACCTCAATTTTTTTTGAAATACTTCTCACAAGACAAAACAAGCCTTTGGGTTTTTGACAGAGTTAAAAAAGAGTATCGATTCCAAGATACACGGAAAATCGCATCAGAAAATAGATTTTATACCTATACAGTAAGGGGTAAGAAAGAAAATCTTGAAGATTTGTTTGGAATGGTTGAGAGCATGGCGAAGCCCATACTTGTTAAATTAATTCAGAAATTAGATATTACAATGCAGGAGAAAGCAGACTTTTCTATGTTTCTGGCGTTGTTAAGAGTAAGAATACCAGACTTCAAAAAGGGGACGGAGGAAGGCGGAGAAAAAATGTATAAAAAATACAATAAGTTTGTTTTTTCCAACAGACAATATGTTGAAAATTTAATCAAAAAGTCGGGTAAAAAGTTAGAACAAAAAGAAATTGATGAGTTAATTGATTTCGCAACCGATGAAAGCAGATATTACGTAAAATTTCCGTCAAACTATTGGTTAGGTATCATGCTCAAACTAAGCCTTGATGTGGCAGATATTTTTATAGACAGTAATTGGGACGTCTATCACTTTAACAGGAAATATGCACTTGTTACCTCTGATAATCCAATAATACTTGTCCCTCCCAAACGTTTTCACCCTTTCTATGGTTATGGTCTTGCTACCCCAGGTACAGTAAAAGTAATTTCTTTATCTTCAAATGTTTGTCTGGTTACAAAAGAGCTTACAAGACTTCCAGTAATTTTGCATAAAGATTGGGATAAGAAAGATCTTTCAAAGTGGTTTAACAGAATTACTGCTATTAACAGTGATAGGTTTGTGTTTTCACCAGAAAAGGGGAAACTTGAAAAGTTAGTAAAAGACACTAAAATTGACACGTATCTTCGGGAAAAAAGAATTACTGTAAGTTAAGTGTGACGAATTAAATATGGTCAATAGTATTCAGAGAACACAAGCAAGCCTTCAATCACAATTAGAAAGTGTTGCAATACCATTATCTGTTCTCACTGACATCAAAACAAAAGAAATAAAAAAAACGGCAAGGGGAGCTATTCTGGAGCTCTTTGGTTTAGGAGCTCTTGAAAATGTTTTAGATACGGCGGAAAGAATTGAGGGTGCAACCCAAGAATATAAAAAGGGGATGTTGATGGAAGAATACGGCCGTCAAGTGAAAATAAACCAGGACGAAGTGGCTAAACTGAAAAAATTTGTAACTTCCCCTGAGGGGAATATAGTATTTAATAAAATAATTCGCATCTTAAACAATAATCCACCGATACCTTACTATGCAAAGCTACTTGCAACTGCTCTTAGGAAAATAATAAATTCTGACTTCTCAAATCTTTTTACAAAACATGTCTATGTTCTAAACCAAATAGAGAAATTGACCCCCCAAGCTCTTATAATACTCGTTGATTGTAAGAATTGGCCTGAATACTCAATCGGTGCATACGCTTCGGAAAGGGGTGTAATAACCAGCGAATGGATTAAGTCTTTCCTTTCATCTTATGCGCCGGTAAAAAAAGTTGCTGATGATTCAATGATCAGGAGAATGGGGCATGCTTTACAAGAACTACTAAGAGCAAACTTGATTGTGAGTAGACATGCGCACGCAACGGATTCTAAAGGTCTTGGGTCGTTGCATGATTCCACTAATCCAGCCAAATGTGAACCGACAGAACTTGGAATGGAAATACTCGAATACGTCATTATAAGCTAAATCGCATTCAGCCAAACTCTATATTGTTCTCTCTCTGTCGCCTGCAATGCGTTATAATAGGTTCGTAAGTCGTGTGTTAGACGACCCCATAGCTGCCTTTTTTGCCATCCGCGACACCCGCCAGATGCTTGCCATCAAAAGGAACGCGCCGATCCACTGCGTAGCGGTCAGCGTTTTATGAAAATAGACGTAATCGAGC
>CAYIGO010000048.1:0-5512 GCA_964362965.1 uncultured Gammaproteobacteria bacterium
TGAACAAAGATATCCAAAAGTTAAACGAGAAAATTGCTGCCGTCCACCTACCGGACGATTTGACTGATAAGCTAAATCAAATAATTGCCAGGCTTGAGAAAATTTCCGAAAGTGTCAACTTTTTGGCTGAATATGATCACGCTTCCAGATATATCGATTGGATAGTATCTCTTCCTTGGGACAAAAAGACCGACGATATTTTGGATCTGGGGCACGCACGGCAAATATTGGACCAACACCATTATGGTCTCGGAGATCTCAAAGATAGAATCTTGGAATATTTATCTGTCATGATGCTTAATCAACGAAAACCCGAGGCCAATTTCAGAGCTCCTATTTTACTTTTGGTTGGATTGGTGGGTACTGGCAAGACTACAATTGCCAAAAGTATCGCGGAAGCTTTGGGCAGGAAATTTGTGCGTATTCCATTTGGGGGTATGGGCTCAGCCCTTGACCTACGTGGTCAATCCCGTGTTCATCCAGATGCCGAGCCGGGACAAATAATAAAAGCTTTGCGTAATTCAGGTAGTAATAATTGTGTCATATTATTGGATGAAATAGACCGTGTTGCCGAAAGTACCCGCTCAGACATCATGGGAGTCTTGGTTGAGCTACTTGACCCGGGGCAAAACATGAATTTTACCGACCACTATCTCGACTTTCCCTTTGATCTTTCGACGGTCATGTTTATCGCTACCTGTAACAATACGACCAATATCAGTACCGCTGTCATGGATCGTCTTGAGCCAATAGTCATGCCGTCATATAACGACGAAGAAAAGACTACTATCGCCCGCGATTATGTCTTACCCAAAGAATTAAAAGTGTCTGGACTACCAGAGGGAGCTATCAAATTTGACGAAGCAGTCTGGCCAAAGCTCGTCCGTCCATTGGGATTTGACGGCGGCATCCGGACACTTGAGCGCACTATTCAGGGAGTGGTCCGCAAAATCGCCCGAATGTATGTCGAGGGAAAGGCCAAATCCTTTTACATCACTCTCGACAATCTCAAACAATTTTTACCAACTTATTGACAGTGTGTATAATATTTGATAGAGTGTGTATATGCAGACAACCACACGAATAAACATTACCTTGTCTCCCAATATATTAGCTCGAATGAATGCTATTCTGCCTTTTCGTGAGCGTAGTAGTTTTATAGAAAAAGCCGTAGAAGATAAATTGAAAAAAGTTCAGCAAAAAAAGAAAATGACTTATACGGAGGCCCTAAATATGTTTACTGGAGAATTAAAGGTTAGGAGTAGACCCGGATGGGAAAACATAGATAAAATTGTAGATTGGGTTAACGAAGGGCGTTCTCACTCCAATCGCGACTATTCTTACATTCCTTATGCTAAAGCCAAAAATAAAAAGTAGTTTCTTACTTGATTCAGATGTTTCTATTTGGATAATCCGTGGAGACGAAAAAGTCATAAAGTCCGTTACGGGTTTAGTACATAACCAACCAAGTGTCATCTCTATCCTAACAGTCGGTGAAATATACAAAAATTCTTTTCCAGAAGAAGAATTATCAAACGACCATTTTTTCCGTTGGCATAGACAAATTCCGATAGATTTTCAGACAGCCAAACTGGCTGGAGAATATTGGAATAAATACAGGAAAATTAACAACAATTTTGTGGATTATTTGATCGCCGCAACCTGCAAGGTAAACAAATTGATTCTACTCACCAGAAACATCAAACATTTCCCTATGAAAGATATCAAGATAATCGACCCGATAAATTTATGACACCCCAAGATAAGAAAATTGAACTGGAGAAAATTGCTCAGGAGATAAGAGAATTTAAGGGACTAGATATTGCCAAGAATTGTATTAATGCCGTTCCGGGAGAAGGAGACCCTGATGCTAAGATTATGTTTATAGGTGAAGCCCCGGGGGCTGACGAAGATGCCCAAGGTCGACCATTTGTGGGCAGATCGGGACAACTATTGCGTCAGACTATTACTGACAGTAATATCAAAATTGATAGAGTTTTTATTACTAATATTGTGAAATATCGTCCACCAGAAAATCGAGATCCGGAGCCCTTGGAAATTGAGATTTGCCGGGACTGGCTGGACCGTCAAATTCAAACAATTGAACCGGCAACTATTGTCACTCTCGGTCGTTTTAGTATGGCAAAATTCCTGCCCTATGTTAAAATATCCCAAGTACATGGAAAAGGTCAAGAAATTGAATTCTTGGATAAAAAATACTTTTTAGTAACTATGTATCACCCCGCTTTCGCTATCCGTGGGACATCAAATATGATTGAATTTAAAAAAGATTTTGCAAATTTAAGACAAATGGCCATTGATGCGTTAAAATTACGACGATGCTAAAAATAATTTCACTTGGGGGATTTGGAAACGTAACCTCAAATATGTTTGCTTATGAGCTGGAGGATGAAATATTGCTTATAGATTGTGGTATTGGCTTTCCGTCAGAAGATATGTTGGGTATTGATATTCTTATTCCTGATTTTAGCTATCTCAAAGACAAAGTTCACAGAATAAAAGGGCTTATTTTGACACATGGTCACGAAGATCATATCGGTGCACTCCCCTACATCCTTCCGCAAATTCCAAATGTCACAGTCTATGCCAGTAGGTTTCCGGCAAACTTGGTTATGGAAAAATTGGCTGAATACAAAAACATGCCTAAAACCATCCAGATTCTAAACCCCGGTACTCCACTTCATTTGGGTAAATTTACAATTACTTCAGTACGAATTTCCCACTCTATTCCCGACTCAACTAACTTAATTATTCAAACACCAGTCGGAACCATTTATCATGGCAGTGATTTCAAGGTAGACTTTACTCCAATAGATGGAGTCTTGCCAGAGCTGGGGAAAATTGCCGAAGCTGGAAACCGTGGAATTCATTTATTGTTATCGGACAGTCTTGGAAGTGACAAGCCGGGTTATACCCCATCTGAAAAAACTTTGAATAGTATGTTTGACAGGGAAATGTCAACCTGCGAGGGTAAATTTATTATGACTACTATGGGCAGTAATATCAGCCGGTTTGGCCAAGTAATTACTGCTGCAATTAAACATGGTAGAAGGGTTGCAATCTCAGGCAGATCCATGGAACGAAATATCAAAGTTGCTCTAAATTTAGGTTATCTGAAAGTGCCACAGAGTGTTTTTGTCGATTTAAAAGAGGTCAAGAAATTGCCTGCCAAAAATGTTTGTGTTCTGATGGCAGGGGCTATGGGTCAAGTCGAATCGGCCATGGGAAGACTGGGCTTAGGTGAACACCGGGATATTGAAATAAAGCCCGGAGATAAAGTCTTATTTTCAGCAACTGCTATTCCCGGCACTGAGTCCGATGTCGAAAATCTGATAAATCAATTAATCGAAGCGGGAGCAGATGTGGTCCATCCGGGGATTACCAGTGACCTTCATGTCTCAGGACATCCCCATCAGCAAGAATTGTTACTAATGATGAATTTGGTCAAGCCAAAATATTTATTACCCATGGGTGGAACTTATCAGCATATGGCAAGTTATGCCAAACTCGCCAAATCCATGGGCTATACTGCGGATAAAATATTACTTCCAAAGCACAGCCAGACAATTGAGGTTTATCCCGATATTGTCAAATTGGGTCCTGCCTTACCCATTCGCAAAATAATGGTTGACGGGCTGGGTGTGGGCGACGTCGGTAATGTGGTCCTACGCGACCGGCAAATGCTAGCCAAAGAAGGCATGGTGGTAGCGGTCATTGAAGTCGATCAAAACGATCTTTCAAAAATTACCAATATTGAACTTATTAGCCGGGGTTTTGTCTTTGCTAAAGAAGCGGGAGATCTTCTCAATCATGGGGCGCAAGAAGTTACAAAAGCAGTAGCTACCCGTAAAGACAAGATTGATTCTGATAGAGTGGTCAAAAGTATTGCTGTAGATACTTTGGAGCGATTCTTCTTTCACAAAACCGCCAGAAGACCCATGATACTTCCAGTAGTTGTTGAGGTCTAAACTTTAAGTACCATCAAAAAAGCTTCCTGGGGGATTTCGACACGACCGACAGATTTCATGCGAGCCTTGCCTTTTTTTTGAATTTTCAAAAGCTTGTCTTTTCTGGTTTGATCACCACCAGATAACTTGGCTATGACATCTTTGCGATAAGCCTTAATATCAGCCCGAGCGACGATCTTGGCACCGACAGCAGCTTGAATTACCACTTCATATTGCTGACGGGGAATGGCTGTGTGTAATTTGTCTACCAAGTTTTTACCTATTATAGTAGCGTTTTCCCGGGGTACTATCTGGGAGAATGCATCCACCCTTTCGGTATTTACCAGGACATCAAGTCTGACTAGATCTGATGACTTGAATCCCAAAACTTCATAATCAATCGTGGCATAGCCAGATGAGACACTTTTCAGCCTGTCATAAAACTCACGGATTAGCTCTGCAAATGGCATTTGATAGACAAGACTTACTTGCGTCCCTGCATAGGTCATGTCCAGAAGTTCTGCCCTACTCCCTTGACACAGTTGAATAACCGGACCCACATAATCAGAAGGTGTAAAGACAGAGAGTCGTATCATCGGTTCGCGAATTTCTTTGATCTGCGAAGGATCTGGTAAATCACCCGCCTTAGAAATAGTGATTAGTTTATTATTGATAATTAATAGTTCATAGGCAACTGAAGGCGCACAGGCAATAAGAGTCAGGCCAAATTCGCGCTCCAGTCGTTCTTGGATGATATCAGTATGCAATAACCCCAAAGCTCCGACCCGGAATCCATTGCCCAGAGCCGGTGAATGCTCCGCTATATAAGTGAGAGCCGAATCGGTCATTTTGAGTTTACCCAGAGCATCCCGCATGAGATTGATTTCTGCTCCATCGGTCGGATAAAAACTCATAAAGACTACTGGCTTGATTGGACTATAACCTGGAAGCATAATCGCGCTTGTATCGCTTGCGATTGTATCACCCACAGTAAGCAGTGAAATATCTTTAAGCGATGTCACTATATAACCTACTTCTCCTGCTGATAACTTATCGATTATCTTACGCTCTGGAGCAAAAATTCCAATTTCGATAACTTTGGTCCAAGTCTTGGTACCAAGCAACACTAGCTTGTCTCCTATTTTTATTTCACCGTCAATCATTCTGACCCATGCCACAACTCCCAAGTGTGTATCGTAATTGGAATTAAATACCAAGGCACGGGTGTGTTGTGAGTTGTGGGTAGTGGGATAAGGAATTTTGTTAATTATTGTAGTGAGGAGTTCTGATACCCCAGTACCAGTCTTGGCAGAAACTTTGATAATCTCTTCTGTATCAAATCCAAAAATCTGCTGCATTTGTGAAATTGTTTTGGTAATTTCAGCAGTTCCAACATCAATTTTGTTGACAACCGGGATAATGACTAGGCCCAATTTTTTTGCTTGGTTGTAGTGAGCCAGAGTCTGGGCTTGGACTCCTTGGGTAGCATCCACAAGTAAAATCACGCCCTCGCAAGCGGCCAATGATCTGGATACTTCATAACT
>CAYIGO010000049.1:0-5505 GCA_964362965.1 uncultured Gammaproteobacteria bacterium
AGTTTGACAGATAGTTTATAATGATATTTACAATTTATAAAAGCGTTAAGTTTGGTTTCCCGCCAGACGAGCTGATTGCGATGAGCAATACGGAAGGATACCGTACAAATAAATCCAAAGTGTGTCGGTAACGGAGCACTAAAGAAGTAAGCAAGGTGGTACCACGAAGCAACCTCGTCCTTGTCAATCAGATTTTTATCTGGCTGATTAGGGCGAGTTTTTTTATGGAAAAAAATATGAAAGTCATAACAATAAAATTGGGAAGCAGCGTATTGCTCACTCAGCGAAATAAGCTGGATGAGTTCCGGGTTGCGCATGTTGCCGATCAAGTCCTCTTTTTAGGAGAGCAAGGTGTTGGTGTGATCTTAGTGGTTTCTGGAGCGGTAGCCTGTGGAGCAAATTATGTTAGTTTCTCCTCTGACGACCATGAATTAAAAATGGTTGCGGCTGGAATAGGTCAAGCTTATATTATCTCTGTATTTCAACAAATCTTTTCGAGAAAACATTTACAAATCGCTCAAGTCTTACTAACCAAAGACAATCTAAGTTCTAATAACAAGAGGGGTGCTCTCAATAAATTACTCCTGACTTATCTAAAAATTGGGGTCGTCCCGGTTATTAACGAAAATGATGTTATTGATCTAAATAGCTTTGGTGGCAACGATTTTTTAGCAGCTGACGTTTCAATTCTGCTTAATGTAGATAAATTGTTGATGCTTTCAACGATGACAGGTTCTGTGTATGGAGTCGGAGGAGGGGAAGCTAAACAACAGACTCTTGAGCTGCTAAGTAAAACTAACATTCGAGCAAATATTGTTGATGGTAAATCTCAAAATATTATTTTGCAAAACAGCTTATGAAAAATAAACTTAACTTAACAAATATACGGCTTGCAGCTACTCAGCTCTCGAACTCTACTGATGAGCAACGAGATCTATTTCTGAAATCTCTCACCAAGATATTGTTAAAACATCAAGGAGAAATTACAAAAGCTAATAAAGAGGATATTAATAGATCCAAAAAGATGGGGTTATCCTCTGCTTTTCTTGAGCGTCTAGTTCTGGATAAAAAGGGGGTTAAACTTTTGGTCTCAAAACTCGAAAGTATTGAAAAACTACACAGCAACCTAGGAGAAGTAATAGAAGAAAAATATGAAGAGAAAGGGTTGATTATCAAAAAAGTGAGAGTTCCTTTGGGGGTAATTGCAGTTATTTATGAAGCACGGCCTGAAGTAACAATTGATGTTGCAGCTCTTTGCATCAAGTCTGGAAACACTGTAATACTTAAGGGCGGATCAGAAGCAGTCCAAACAAATAAAGTTCTTTATAGATGTATAGGAGCCGCCCTGAAAGAATCAGGTTTTACTAAGGAAACTGTTGGTTTCATTGCTACTAGCGACCGAAAGATAACAGATGATCTACTTAAACAACATAAGTATATTGACTTAGTTATTGCTAGAGGTGGTTACGAATTAGTAAAGAGTGTAATTGATAAATCAACAATTCCTGTTTTGGCTCATGCATCCGGCGGAGCAAGAATTTATGTAGATAAGAGTGCTGATTTATCTATTGCTCAAAAAGTGATTATTAACGCCAAAATAAGTAAACCGGCTGCTTGTAATTCAATTGATACAATTATCGTCCATCAAGATATTGCTGATAATTTTATACCTCGTATTAGCGCTGCTCTAAGGAAAGCTAATGTTGAAATTGTGACCGATGACGATTGGGACAAAGAATTTTTAGGATTGTCTATAAATATAAAGATCGTCAAAGACATTGAGGAAGCAATTAGCTTTATCAATCAACATAGTAAGAAACATTCTGAGGGCATAATTGCGACAGATAAAAGCGTTATTGATCGATTTACCAATTCTATTGATTCTGCAGCAATATTTGTGAACTGTTCTACCCGACTCCATGACGGATATGTATTTGGCTTGGGTTCGGAAATGGGTATTTCTACAGGTAAGTTTCATGCGCGCGGACCAGTGGGAGTAAAAGAATTAACAAGTTATAAATGGAAGGTATATGGCAATGGACAAATTAGATAATAAAAAAATTGCAATTATTGGTGGTGGGCATATCGGTCAAGCCTTTGTGGAAGGCTTTATTAATAGTGGCAAGATTACTGGCTCTCAACTGATTGTTACTAACCCATCTCTATCAAAACTCATTCATCTAAAAAAACTTGGGGTCGAAGTAACTTCAAATAATAAAGTTGCAGCAAGAAAAGCAGATATGATTTTTCTGGCGGTTACACCGCCGGTGATAGGCCAAGTGCTCGAGGAATTAAAAGAGCTTTTAGAAGGCAAACACGTTATTTCACTAGCCGCCGTAATCTCTATTAAGAGTTTACAAAAACATGTCAGTGCTACTGAAATAATTAGAATAATGCCTAACATGGCTGTTTTCTGCAATCAGGGAGTGATCGGAATTTTTTCCAAAAAGAAAGATATATCCGAAATAAAACAATTATTGTCTACATTGGGTTCTGTTATTGAAGTGGAAAAAGAAGAAGATTTGGACTCCTTAACACTACTCTCAGGCTGCGGACCAGCAATAATTTCACAACTTATAGAAATGTTGGCAGCTTATGGTATAAAAATAGGCCTATCGAGTGATATAAGTCACGTATTAGCTGAACAAACATTCAGAGGTACGACCGCAATATTAAAGAAATCTAAGCAATCGCCCAGCCAGTTGATTGATGCGGTTTCGACAAAAGGTGGAATTAGTGAGGCAATTGTGCAATTGATGCAAAAGGACGATTTGGACATTAGCTTTAGCAAAGCTATGGATGCCGGTTATAAAAAATTAATAAAGTTGAAGAAAAGTCTAAGCCATTATGATCTAAATAAATAAAAATGTTATGATAAATACAAATAATATGACGCAAATTACATATGATGATTTCCAGAAAGTTGATATCCGCGTGGGGCGGATAGTTTCCGTGGAGGATTTTCCGGAAGCCAGGAAACCCGCATACAAGCTAACTATCGATTTTGGGGCTGAAATTGGTATTAAAAAATCCTCAGTCCAGATCGTCAAAAACTACACCAAAGACGAATTGAAAGATAAGTTAGTAATAGGGGTAGTCAATTTCCCACTCAAACAAATCGGTCCGTTCTTTTCTGAAGTCCTAACATTAGGTGTTCCCGATGCGAATGGCGACGTGGTCTTACTTGCTCCTACCAAAGATGTCCCGGTAGGGGGTAAAATGTTTTAATATGACTTTTGAAAAAAGACAATTACCGTTGAAATCTAAGAATCTTTCGGATTGGTATACCGCTGTCGTTCAATTGGCAGAACTGGCTGATTATGGACCGGTCAAGGGGACTATGATATTTAGACCATATGGATACGCCCTCTGGGAACTACTGCAAAAATATATGGATCCGTTGATTAAAGCCGCTGGCGTAGATAATGCCTATTTTCCGATGTTTATTCCTGAATCTTTGATTAACAAAGAAAAAGCTCACATTGAAGGATTCTCTCCAGAATTAGCCGTGGTTACTATGGCTGGTGGTGAAGAATTGAAAGAGAGATTGGTAATAAGACCAACCAGTGAGACTATTATGTATGAAAGTTACGCCAAATGGATTCAATCCTGGCGGGATCTGCCTATGGAAATGAATCAATGGAACAATGTAGTCAGATGGAACAAGCGGACTTATTTGTTTATGAGAACTAGTGAATTTTTGTGGCAAGAGGGGCATAGTGCCCACGCGACCCATGAACAAAGTCTAGAGCGTGTAAATTGGGCCATTAATATGTATACCAAGACTTACCAAGATTTATTTGCTATTCCAGGATTTATGGGTAGAAAATCAGAGTCAGAAAAATTTGCCGGGGGGGATATGACAATGACGTACGAAACATTAATGCCGGAGGGTAAGGCTTTGCAAGCATGTACCAGTCATGATCTGGGACAGAATTTTTCCAAAGCCCAAAACATTAAATTTCAAGATAAAGACGGAGAGCAAAAATATGTTTGGCAAAATAGTTGGGGCTTTTCGACCCGGTCATTAGGACCAGTAATTATGGCGCACGGGGATGATGCAGGTTTGGTTTTTCCACCTAAAATTGCCCCAATTCAAGTGGTAATTATTCCCGTGACACTTGATGAACATGTCATTACTGCTTGTCAAAAATTAGCACATGATTTGGTTGACTTGCGCGTCAAAATTGACACTCGAGAAGGTGAATCTCTGGGGTACAAAATTAATAAATGGGAATTAAAAGGGGTGCCGTTGCGGATAGAAGTGGGCAAAAGAGAAATAGAATCCGGAAGATTCAAAATGGTCAGGCGCGACACAGGTCAAGTTGTTGATGGAAAAGTTTCAGAAATTTTGGAAACAATTCAAAAAGATATGCTTACAAAGCAGGAGAAATTTTTGGCTGATAATACTTTTTCGGCTGATTCATACGATAAATTTAAAGAAATTATGAAAACAACTCGGGGATTTATTCACGCTTTTTGGTGTGAGGATGAGGCTTGTGAAACTAAGATTAAAGAAGAAACCAAAGCCAGCATCCGTTGTTTGCCAGAAAACGCAAAAGAGGAAAAAGGTAAATGTATCTATTGCGGCCGCGATGCCAAATTCCAATGGCTCTTCGCCCAAGCGTATTAATTGTGTTAAAATTTAATCATGACTGATTTGAAATCTCAAGTTAAGCAAATAGGTTCAAAAGTTCTAAATGGAACCGACTACAAGTTAGGTATGTTTGGCTCTCGGATCGTTGGCAAACCGGCAAAATTTAGTGATATTGATGTGGCAGTGATGGGTGAACAAAAAGTACCAGGATATGTTTTGGAAAACTTGCGCGAAGCCTTTGAAAACTCCAATTTGCCTTACCGTGTAGATGTGGTCGATCTCAATAGTTCTTCGGCCCAATTTAAGACCCAAGTCCTCAAGGAGGTAATATGGTTGTAGAAGACAAAGTTTTACTCCAAAAAGAACAACTACAAAAAGCAATACTCGCATTAGATGAGACGTTAAAGCTTCCTCCGACTCGAGTCAATAAAGACGCTACCATTCAAAGATTTGAATTTACATTTGAATTAACTTGGAAAATATTACAATCAATATTACGGGTTCGGGGAGTAGAGGTTTTTAGTCCGCGTGAGGTAATTAGAGGAGCGGCACAAGAAGGATTGATCGAAAATGTTGATACCTGGCTAAATTTCTTGGCCAGTCGTAATGCTTCGACTCATATTTATAGTGAAGAAATGGCAGATGATACATACGAAACAGCAAAAGTTTTTTATAATGAAGTAAGTAAACTAAGTAAACTAGATCATAAAGGCGACGCCTTTTGAGGCTAATTAAAAGTTAAGTATTGCTAATAAAATAGTATTATAATAATGAAATGAATACAAAAAATGGATTTCTTGCATTGTTGGGGGGAGCAATTACATTTTCTTTCTTCGGTGTTTTTATACGAATTTTAAATACAATGTTTGGGAGTTATACCCAAGTTGCATTAAGGGGATTGGTTGCCA
>CAYIGO010000050.1:0-5477 GCA_964362965.1 uncultured Gammaproteobacteria bacterium
TCATAATTGAAGCGATAATTTCTTTCTCAGAAATTAATTTTTCATCATATTCCACACTCAACTCACTTTTGGCATAATCAGTTTTGGACTTGGTTATGCCCTTAAAATCTTCCAGATCCAGATCAATCATAGTGGCACAAGATGCACAATGCATGCCAGAAATTTTGAATATTTTTTTCATAAATTAATTAACCACATTAATAACCCCCGTATACATTCCCATACTACAAGAGAAAGTAATTCGACCAGTGGCTGTTGGAGTAAAAGAAATATTTTCTGTGCCGTTTTCAGGAAGTAATTTGGATATTCCAAGGGAGGGAATCATAAATGCTCTGGCACATGAACGATTGTTCTTGGAATTTATAGTAACCGTTACTTGTTCGTTATTCTTGACAGTAAATTCGCGTGGGGAATAGCCATACGATGTAGCGGTAATTTCAATGTTGTTGCTTATGGCTTGGGATTTGGGATTTGATAGAAAGGTTTCTTTAAATGCCCAAACAAAATTGTCCCAAGTAAATCTGGAGTTTGCCAGGACCAAGGCGGCATTAATATTTGAGAGCGCAATAAAAATTACTAATACCCCTGCAAATTTAAAGAACTTGGCTCTGAAGTTTTCTGAAAGACGGGTTGTCACAAAACCCAAGGCCATAAATATTGGGGTAGTACCTAAAGTGAACATAAACATAGCCAAAGCTCCAGAAAATACATTGCCCGAGGCAACTGCCGACAGTTCCATGGCTTGAGTTACCCCGCAAGGAATAAAGACGGTCAAAGCACCTAAGATTGCCGGAGCCAAAAGTGTCTTAGACTTAGACTGATTTCTCAATAATCGGGCTGCCCATTTGGGTGGAGTAATGACAAAATAGCGAAACAGAGGATGTAGGTTGAGCATGTTGCCGGCCAGTCCCAGCATAAGAATCGAAGCACTGACAATAAATATTATTTTGACCGTATCGGAAAGCTGAAAGACTGAGCCAAACAATCCTAGTAACCCACCCAAAATAGTATAAGCGATAATTTTACTTATTAGAAACATGGCCGTGGGTAACCAATCGGCTGTCTTGTCTTTTTCCTCAGCACTTGTTGCCAGAGTTGCAGCCAGAAGTCCTCCCTGAAGAGCCAGACAAGAAAACCCTCCAGCCGTTAGCCCTGTAAAAAATATAGTCCAGTAATTCATTTCTTTTTGAAAACTTTGATAACTTCTTTGATTGATTGGTCTTTGTTTTTGGAACTCATGGCATCGGCCACACAAGTCTGCAGATGATTTTCCAAAACCAACGTATCGACTTGTTTTAAAGCAGACTGCACTGCCTGAGATTGATTTAATAAATCAATGCAGTAGGTATCGCTCTCGGCCATTTTTATGACCCGAGCTAAATGACCGTGGGCTCTTTTTAAGCGGTGTAAGATTTTTTTGTCCATAAATTTAATAAAAGAGAATTAGTAACGACCGATACCGACGACAAAGCCATTGCTAGCCCTGCTATTTCGGGCTTAAGTAATCCCATGGCTGCGACAGGAATACCTAACAAATTATAAATCATCGCAAAGAATAAATTACTTTTAATTTTAAAGACAGTCTTTTTGGCAAGATCCAAGGCAGAAGCGACGTTTCTGGGATCATTGGTTGCCAGGACTATTCCCCCTGCTTCCATAGCCACATCTGAGCCACTACCCATGGCAATACCCAAATCCGCTTGGGCTAGTGCTGGGGCATCGTTGACTCCGTCTCCAATCATAGCTACTCTGCGTCCTGCGTCCTGTAACTGCTTTATCTTTGCGGCCTTGTCCTCTGGCATGACTTCGGCAATGACATTGGTAATACCCAAAGACAGAGCAATTTTGTCTGCGGTTTTTTGATTGTCTCCAGTCAGCATATAGACCGACAAGCCCATCTTTCTTAATAAATTTACAGCCTTGACAGAAGTTTCGCGAATAGCGTCTTCAACTACAATGGTTCCCAAAAGATTTTTGTTCTGAAATAGACCCAGGCGGTCTTCATGCTTGCCAAAGAAATATTTTTTCTTATTTATAATTCCTTCAATGCCCGTCCCAGGCAAGGCTTTAAAATCAGAAACATTTAATAATTCTTTCTCGTTGGCTTTTAATATTGCACTAGCAATTGGATGCTCACTATGTCTTTCTAGACTGGCCGCAATTTGTAAAATGTCCCCATTTATTTCAGTAACTCTTGGCTTGCCTTCTGTCAGAGTACCCGTCTTGTCAAAGACGATAGTATTTATTAGAGATGCTTTTTCGAGAGGTTCCCCACCTTTTATCAATATTCCATTTAGAGCTCCTTTGCCCGTTCCTACCATAATAGCAGTAGGAGTAGCCAAACCCAAAGCACACGGGCAAGCAATGACAATGACTGCCACAAAGGTCATCCATGATCCAGTAATAACAAAAGTGATTATTGCCACCAGAATCACTACAGGCACAAAAATACTCGAGATTTTGTCAGCCCAGTCTTGGATAGGAGCCCTGGAACTTTGAGCTTCTTCAACCAGGCGTATAATTGCACTAAGTCTAGAATTTTTACCCGAAGCCGTAACTCTAAATTCAAAGCTTCCCGTGGTATTGATAGTTCCACCAATGACTTTGTCATCGACATCTTTTTTGACAGGAACACTCTCACCGGTTAGTAGAGATTCGTCTATATAAGATTTTCCAGAGACAACTATGCCGTCTGCCGGAATTTTTTCTCCCGGTTTGACTAAGATAATTTGGCCTACTGAAGTTTCAATAGTGGGTTGTAATTGCATTAATTTTTGAATAGCCTGTGAGGCCTGCCCCTTGGCCCGAGTCTCAAGCCACTTACCCAAAAGGACAAAAGTGATAAGCAGGGCCGAAGTCTCAAAATAGGTCGGTCCCAATTGCCAAAACAAATTGATGATACTGTAGATATAAGCAGTCGTTGTTCCAATGGCAATAAGTGAATCCATATTGAAAGTTCGGTTACGCAGAGCCGACCACATTCCGCTATAAAAGTTTTTTCCAAGCCAAAATTGGACCGGGGTTGCCAGTATCAAGCCTATCCATTCCATGTAAGGATAAGGGATCATCATGGCAATTGCCAAAGGGGCAGAGAGAACTGCGCCGATTATAAATTTTTTCTTGTATTGTGCCAATTCGTTTTTATTTTTCCCAATCTTGTAACCCGCCTTCTCAACCAAGCTGGTTAACAGTTCCACTGTTACACTCTCGTCGTGTGTCACTGTGGCTTTCTCGGAAGCAAAGCTGACAGAGACAGATTTGACGCCAGTATTTTTCTTAATTTGGCGCTCGATAATATTGGCGCAAGATGCACAATGCATTCCCGAAATATTTAATTTTGTTATTTGCATATTTGTTTGTGGTATAACCCCCATGGGGGGATAAGACATGTTAAAATTATATTTATGATAAGTCAAGAGGAGAAATTAAAAAAGCTTACAGAAGATCTGGCAAAATACAAAGCCAGGCTTGCTGAAAAGATGAAATACTTTCATGGCGTCAAGCACGAAAGCTCGCTGTCAGAACTTCGATATAGTGAAGTTATGGTGTTAAGAGATATAGTCAGATCTTTGGAAAATGAAATCAAAGAAATTTCAAAAAAGAGTTGAGGATTTTTGGTGTGAGAATTGTGGCCTTGATGTAATGGGAAATGGCTACACCAACCATTGTCCCAAGTGCCTGTACAGTAAGCATGTGGATATCAATCCCGGTGACAGATTAAATCCCTGTGGGGGACTCATGAAACCGATTAATGTTGAAAGCAAGAGCGGGGAGTTTGTGATTATTCACAAGTGTGAGAGGTGTGGGGAAGAGAAGAGGAATAGAACATCCCCGCTGGACAATATTTCTATAGTATAATTGGACTCGCGGGTCGCTAGTTTAGCGGTTATAACGCGTTCCTGATAAGAACGAGGCGCCAGGTTCGACTCCTGGGCGACCCACTAATGAGTCTTTATTGAGAGCGGTTTCTTTTTTGTACTTTTTGTCCGAATCGTCATCTTTTTTATTTATTAAACGATTTATCTCATTGGTTGATGGTATAGGGGTAGGGGTAGGGGTTGGAGTTGGTTTGGTTTCTTCGAGTTTTGTTTCCCTTTGAACAAATGGAGTGGGTGTGGGAGTTGGTCTCAATTCAATTTTTTCCTCAATTTTATCTTCTACTTTTGTAAACGGTGTTGGAGTTGGGGTGGGGGACGAAGTGGCATCTCTTCTTTCTTCTATTTTATTTTCAACATTTTGTTCTATGATTTCTGGAATACGCGATTTTTCGGGTATATCAAATTTTGGCTGAGTGGGTTTGGAAGATTCGATTTCCTCCTTCATTTCAATTCTGAGTTTTTCAATCTTTGGCGCTTCGCGCTCGACCTCACGTTTGTGTTCTTCAATCCATTCTGGTAATTTTTCAGTTGGTCTGGCGCGAACTATTTCAGCAATAGGTCTTTTTTCTTCGATAGCTTGCTTTATCTCTTCCACTTTTTGGCGGGTAATTTCCACTTGTTCGTGTTTTTCAATTTTTATTTCGGAAATTATTTTTCTCTCGGGTGATTTGGTATCTACCAACTTTGCTGATACGGTGCCTTCGTCTACTGTGACTGCCGATCCAGAGGCATTGGTATCAATTCCAAAAGCGGTTCCCCGCACCGTAGCAACTGCGGTGGGGGTATTGACTTCGTAGATAGAAGCTCCAACCAATTTTTGGACTCGGTTCCATGTCCGGCCGACTATCTGATTGATTTTGATTATCCAGTTGTCTCCGTCTTTACTATAATTTGACAGGGTAATTTGGGAATTGGCATCGACACGCATCAGAGATCCTGAGCCAAAAAGGACAGTAGCACTGGCGTTATTTCCAGTTTTTATAATATCGTCTTGGGACACTTTGTCGTCAGTTTTGGCAGCCGACCAAATCTGATTTCTTTGAACCTGCACATCCCCCGTAACAGAGGCCAGAATAGCTGTAGCAATAAATATTTCTGGAGCAGGTGAAGGCAAAGTGGACGCAGTACTGGTATTTATTTTATAATTTGGTTTCTTTTGCTGGGGGATAAATGGAACGACAATTGCGACAATTATTAAAGGAACGACGATTAATCCAGCCAGCCAGCCAATATATTTGAAAGAGACATCTGGATCATTTGGACTAACCACTTCAAGATTTTGTATTGAATCGTCGTTATCGTACATGGACATATATAAATGGTATCACAGTGTGAGTGTTTATGATAATAGTCACGTCTAACTAGAGATGGGAGAATCTGCAGATTGGCGAAAATATAAATATACCAGAATGTTTATGGGCACTGAATGTGATTATTGTGGTAGATTGTCGTTTCCACCCGAGGGAGTATGTCCTGGTGACCACAAGCCTTTTTTTGAATTGGCAAAATCAGTATTGATTGCTCTTAGGCTTAAAAAAGTAATTCTGAGTAGGCTGAGATACATCGGTAACACTGGCAAGGTAGAATAGTTTGTTATTT
>CAYIGO010000051.1:0-5095 GCA_964362965.1 uncultured Gammaproteobacteria bacterium
TGACAGCATCCGTCACGAGTCCCACTCTCATTTCCACTTTGGCAAAATCATCAATTGTGATCATATCAGTAGTCCCATTTTTTCTTTAACTTCACCTAGTGTTTTAATTGTCTCATCGCGAGTCTTTTTAGTACCATTATCTAAAATTTCAAAAACTAGATTTTTATTGTTCTCATAATACATTCTGCGTTCGCGAATGGGATCTAAAAACAAATTGAGCGCAGTCAGTAATTTCTCCTTGACCTCAACATCGCCCACTTTACCTACTTTATATCTTGTTTTCAAGTCTTCTACTTCTTTTTTATTGGTATTAAAACAATCATGATAAGCAAAGACTGGATTACCTTCGACTTTTCCCGGGTCGGTTGGATGAATTCTGTTCGGATCCGTATACATATTCATTACTTTCTTTTTGACCGATTCTCTGTCTTCGGAAAGCGAGATCAAATTTCCCAGACTCTTGCTCATTTTTGGATTTCCGTCTGTTCCGATCAATTTACCAACACGACCAACCAAAGCTTCTGGAATGGGAAAAATTTCACTGCCCGTAATTTCATTAATATCTCGGGCAATCTCACGAGTCTGTTCCAGATGCGCTACTTGATCCACACCAACTGGGACCAGATGTGCTTTTACACACAAGATGTCAGCTGCTTGAAAAATCGGATAATTTATAAAACCCAAAGAAAACTGTTCTCCCATTCCCTTCATCACTATTTCGTCTTTTACAGTCGGATTACGCAATGCACGGGCATGAGACACATACATCGAAAAAATTGCAGACAATTCATAAATTTCGGGAATACGGGACTCGATAAACATATTTATTTTTTCGGGATCAAGTCCTACTGCCAAATTGTCTAAAGCGCATTGATAGGTGTGTTCTGCCACCATTTTGGGCTCTTTAGACAGGGTCGTTAATGCATGTAAATCGGCCAAAATAATGAAGGTTTCATATTCGTGTTGAAGTTTGACTCTATTTTCCAGCGTCCCCACAAAATGCCCCAAGTGCAATTTGCCAGTTGGCGTATCTCCTGTCAAAATTCTTTTTTTATTCATAGTCATATTGTACCTCCCTTTAGGCTCTTAGTAAAACTTACTATTTCTGGTAATGATTTTTCTGGATTATCTAAATATTTTTCATATATTTTTCCTATCGCACTACCAACAATCACTCCATCTGCTCCCATCGAAAGTATATTTTTTACATGCTCATGTTTACTAATGCCAAAACCCACATACACAGGTAAATTGGTGAATCTTTTTACTCTCTTAACCAAGGCTTCAATTTCTTTTGAAACATCTTGCCTTACGCCTGTTACTCCAGGTACGGCCATGCAATATACAAATCCCTGTGCATTTTTTAGTATTTTAATCAATCGCTCATTTGTTGAATAGGGAGTTGCAAATTGTATTACATTCAGCCTAAGTTTGTTTGCACTATTTTGTAACTCTTTTTTTTCTTCAAACAAAATATCTGGAATAATTACACCTTGTGCACCAGAATTTTTAACTAAATATAAAAATTTACTAACGCCAATCTTATATACTGGACCAAAATAAGATGTCACATAAATGGGCTGTTTAAATCCCTTTTCCCTCAGTTTCTTTATGCCCTTAAACACCATGTATGGATTTGTGCCACCATCAAGAGCTCTTTTACAGGCTTTTTGAAAAACTTCTCCGTCTGCGACCGGGTCAGAATAAGCAATCCCCATTTCTAACATATCAGCGCCCGAAGAAAAAAGCCCCTCAGCTAGTCTGTCTGAAAAACTAGTATTTGGATCTCCATAATACAAATGGGTCATTAGTATTTTACTCACAGTACTCCTTTCATGTCTTTGTCGCCTCTTCCCGAAAAATTAACTATCACAACATCAGTCTTGTTATATTTTCCTTTTCTTTTAAACAATTCTACTAGAGCATGGCAAGTTTCAAAGGCAGGAATCAGTCCTTCCATCTGACTAACTTTTTTATAAACTTCAATTATTTCTTCGTCCGTTCCACTGGCTACTTTTATTCTGCCTTGGTCATATAAATAACTCATTTGGGGACCTCTTCCAGGATAATTTAACCCCGCACTGCGACTTTTTGTCCGCCTATCCATACCAAACTCATCTTGTTTAAGATAAGTCTTGGCTCCCTGAAATATACCTATTGACCCTTCGCTAAACCCACCTACACCAGCACCCTCGACAAACACCAATTCCACTCCTGTATCTTTTACAAACGGTAAAAATATTCCAAGCGCATTACTACCCCCACTTCCACAGGCAATAATAGTTTTGGGCAATTTTCCTTCTCCTGCTAAGATTTGTTTTCTAGTCTCTCGCCCAATAATAGACTGAAAATATTCCACTATTGTCGGATATGGATGTGGCCCGACTGCTGATCCTACTAAATAATATGTATTTTTATAATTACCGATCAAATCAACCAGAGCCTCGGACACAGCATCTTTGAGTACTCCCGAGCCTCTTTCGACAGGTTTTACTCTCCCACCCAACAATCGTATTCTGTCGGCATTTATGCTTTGACGTTCGATATCTTTTGTCCCCATATATACCTCTGTTTTTATCCCCACAACATTTGCAGCCATCATGGTCGCCACTCCATGCATACCAGCTGCAGTTTCGGTAATAATTCTTTCTTTACCCATATGTTTTGCCAGCAGTGCTTGGCCCAAAGCATTATTCAATTTATGTGATCCACCGTGCACCAGATCTTCGCGTTTCAAATAGACTTTACAGCCAATTTCTTTTGACAGATTTCTGGCCAAATACAGTGGTGTCGGGCGACCTGCAAAATCGCACAACAACTCATGATAATTGGCCAAGATCTTTTTGTCTTTTCTAAAGCTTTCAAAACCTTTATCCAATTCAGTTAGAACTGGATATAAAAGTTCGGAAACGAACTGTCCCCCAAATTGTCCAAAATAGCCTTTCTTGTTCATATTATTTTATAATTTTTTTGATTTTACCTGGAATTTTATATAAAAATATCAATCCTCTGACAAAAGTATTGTGTTTTTTTGTCAAAGTATCATGCTCAGATTGTCTGGCACTTGAATATTCCGCAAAGATATTCTGCGCTGTCGTTATTTTTTCTTCTAAATGTTTTTGACAATCATTACACATATTTATGGCCTCCTAAGTATTCTTTGCCCACTATCGATAACTATTTTTAGTTCATTTCTCACCTTGCTACAAGGATACCCATCCCTCAATTGTGGATGATGAATAAATGTATTACAGCGTTTTTGTACTAAACATATGTTTCCATAAGCAGTTTGGATTGCCTTACGGCGAATTTCATTGTGATGCCCAATCGTATCATCAACCAGGGCATTTAGAGACAAATCTCTTATTAGAGCACAAGCTGTAGTACCATCAATGAGACAATCACGCTGTTCTCTTTTATCTGGTTTACTATCTTTTATATTCATATTGTTGAGCCCCAGCCGGGTGCCCGACTTTTTGGTTTAACAGTAGGTTTTAGATTATCTGGTGGATCTATAGTTAATTTAGTTTGGTCAAAACCAAGACCACTCAATAGCACCCTGTTTAACAGACCATAATCTTCTGGTAATAATTCATCTAATATTTTCTCAAGGGCACAATAACGTTCTCGTGTTCCAATTAGTGGTAGAGATTGTATTTGTGCTTCGATTTTTTTCATATTTATCCTTCCTGTGACGTCATCTGCAATTTTTTTAGTGCAGTCATGGCTTGACCGGAATCTATAGATCTTCGAGCCACTACTAGTCCGTCTTGAATGCTTGGTACAACATCGGCTACATACAGACCAGCAGCGGCATTAAGAAGCACCATATCTCTTTTGGAGCCATGCAGTTGGCTAGATAAAAGTTGAAGTATTATCGTGGCGTTTGTCTTTGTGTCTCCACCTCTAATTTCATCTAGCGATGCAGGATCTAAACCAAAATCTTCCGGACGAATTTCATAAGTAGTCAAGGATCCATCTCTGACCTCGTGCACAGTAGTAGGTCCAGACAAACCAATTTCATCCAAATCAGCTGGTCCATTCACTACCAGTGCATGTTCTGTGTTAACTTCACTAAGAACCTCTGCTAATTTCTCAGCCATTATTTCATCTGAAACACCAATTACTTGGCGGGTTACACCAGCTGGATTGGCGAGCGGTCCCAAAAAGTTAAATATCGTTCGTACACCCAAAGCTTTTCTTGCTAGAGCGACTTCTTTCATTGCCGGATGGAAAGCCGGAGCAAACATAAAACCCATCCCCGCTTCCCGAAGACAATGCCGCACTGTACCTGATGAAACATTAATATTTACTCCCAAAGCTTCGAGGACATCCGCACTGCCGCACTTACTACTGGCTGCCCGGTTCCCATGTTTGGCCACAATTACCCTATCCGTACCTGCAATGACCAAAGCCGCGGTAGTGGAAATATTGAAAGTTCCGCTTTTGTCCCCACCGGTCCCGCACATATCTATCACTGGTCTGAATAAACCTCTGGCATCTACCTGAACTACGGCTGCCCGCATTGCCTCCACAAATCCAGCGACCTCCGCAATAGTGACCTCTCTGATATTTAAAGCTTGAAGAAATTTGACAACGTCATCTTGAGTGTGGTCACTAGACATGATACTGTGTAGTGCAGCACTAGCTTGGTCTTTATTCAGGACTTTACCATTAAGAATTCTTTTAAAATGCTCCGAACCAAACCAACCCCTGACCATTTTTCAGATTCAGGGCCTCCGCAACTGATGTTAATTCTTTATTCATATATTTTTAAATCTCCCTTTTTGGATCTCTTTGGAGCCGCGGGTAACGGTGGCGACCCCAACTTTGAGATCCTGGGCAATTTTGTGTTGAGCGATCCCCGCCTTCAACTTTTTGATTATTTGAAGCCGGGTCCCAAACTCGACAATCTCTTTGGGAGTAAATAATCCCAGGAGAAAATTGCGCAAATCGGCTCTGATTTTGATACTGGCAAAAGCATCAAGCAAGAGATTCATAGTTGGATTATACTAGTGTACTAGTATGTTGTCAAGAGGATCGTATTGTGACAACACATATGCAACATTTTAGATAAACTGGGGGAGTGAGAGTA
>CAYIGO010000052.1:0-5025 GCA_964362965.1 uncultured Gammaproteobacteria bacterium
GGAACTCAAAACTCCCCATGAAGTTGTTGCAAATGTCTTGGCATCATAAGGAGGATCTATAAGTCAAGGACATTTGCGACATTCCTCCTTTCTATATATAGTACTGGATAGGACTTTTTAACCTACTTTCATTTCCACTTTGGCAAAATCATCAATGGTTATCATATCAAAAACCCTATTTTCTTATAAACCTCTATTAATTTGGGGTGGGAAATTTCGTAGGATTTCTTGGCTCCGGTTGCCAAAACACTTTCCAGTTTGCCCGATTCGGATACTTCTTTATACTTTTGTTGGAAGTCTATTAGAAAATTCTCCACCACATCTGCCACAGCAGTCTTAAATTCCCCATAACCATTGCCTCCTGTATATTCTTTCCCAGAAAGCTGAGAGTATATTTCCAATAAATTCGAAATACCTGGCTTATTGGCCCAATCCATTTTTACTTCAGAGCCACTATCGGTCACCGCTGACATAATCTTCTTACGGGCAGATTTGGGATCTTCCAAAAGACCTATGGCACCGTTGGGATTGACATCGCTTTTACTCATTTTTTTATAGGGTCAATCAGGCTCATAACCCTGCCACCGACTTTAGGTACCTTGGCTTCCGGCAAGACAAAAGTTTGACCATACTTGGAATTAAACCTTTCGGCCACATCGCGAGCCAATTCTACATGTTGCTTCTGATCATCGCCCACGGGAACTTCCGTTGTGTCATAGAGCAAGATGTCAGCGGCCATTAGAGCCGGATAATCAAACAAGCCTACGCTAACCGATTCTTTGCCTTCTGATTTTTCTTTGTATTGGGTCATGCGGCTCATCTGACCCATGGACAGATAGCAATTCAAGACCCAGCCCAAATTAGCATGGTCGGGGTTGTGCGATTGGACAAACAACAGGGATTTGGCCGGATCGATACCCGCAGCCAGCAAAATTGCCGTGATTTCGCGTGTTTTTATAGATAGAGTCTTTGGATCTTGGGAAACGGTAATGGCGTGCAGATCTACTACACAAAATATATTTAACCCATCATCTTGGCCAGCCGCCCACTGCCTGACGGCACCAATATAATTTCCAATGTGCAAGTCCCCGCTGGGTTGAATCCCTGAAAAAACTATTCTTTTGTAACTCGAAACGTCTTCAGTAATATCGACAACGATGCTGTTGGGTATCTTCTTTAGATCTTCAGATCTGTACCTAAAACTGCAAGTGAAACTGCCCGTACCTCCAGTTAATAATTCTTTTTCAAATAATTTATTATCTAAATAGGTCGTTAGGTTTGGGTGATAAATATGTGCAGCTCCTACTGGTACTCCAGTTATTCTTACAAACTCTTCATCGCTTGCCATTCCAAGATTCTTACATTTGAGTAATTTTCTTAATTTTCCAAAGTCTAGCCTACAATCGTCACGTCTAATAATTGCCACAAATTTATCATCGGCTTTCATTATTAGAGTTGATAACCCCTCTGCGAGAGTTAGACCTAAATAGTTTTGTACATCCATTACGGCTATAAGGTGTGGATGGTTTGCCTTAATGAAAGATATCCCCAACTCTTTTAATTTGTTTTCATAATCGTCCATATTCATATTATAACTTTAATTAATAAGTTTGCTGTTGTTTCTTTAAGTTCGCTCATCATTAATTCTCCTTTTACATATCGGTCATATAGGTTTTTTACTTCAAAGTCATCTGAATTAAAAGCTTGTTGGAGAGCAAAGACGCTACAGGCTTCTGGTATTCCACCCAATCGCAGATGATCTCCCAAAGAGCTGACAGCTCCCGTAAAAGCTCTGTTGATTTTTCTTTTTATTGTTTCAAGAGAATCATCCAAGAATAATGCCCCCTCGGGGCTTGACTTCGACATCTTTTTTTCTGGATCAGACAAACTAGGAAAAAATCTGAGTACTAATTCAGACGGAGGTATCATTCCCATTTTCTTGGCCACATCGCGAGCGAGAAGAATATATGGGTGTTGGTCGATCCCTACCGGAACCAGCGTATGTTTAGACCCCGATAGTTGTGGAGCGAGAATGACGGCTAACTGCACACAGCCACGATAAAATACTTGGCCAGGATTAGATACTGCTTCTTTTCCAAATAGTCGATTTAACTCAGGCATGTTTACATGCCTACTAATCTCCAATGCAAATTTATACAGATTTTTTTGCTCTGTATCTATCAAATAATGTGTTTTAGTAGGATCAAATCCCATTTTTTGCAAAGCTGGAATTATCTTTTCCCTTGCATTTTTGGTCCCGTCTGCTAGACTATCGACTTTTCCATCCACACAACTCTCATCGTCTGATATTGGAATATATACCTCACCACCCAATTTTTGAAGTTCGAGTAGCATATCAAAAAGAACTTTATGGCCTAGGTGCAGTCCAGAAGAGGGGTTAAGCCCGGATACAATAGTAAACGTTTGACGATTTGCAATCATGCTCAAAATTTCCCCATAGTCCAATTGAGCAACGACCAAGTCCCGTCTCATCGCCCGTGGTTGAAATTCCAAAGGAGTATAGGCCACTATTTTTTCCATACCACTCAGGCCATTTTTGATACTTTGTTCTTGATAATACTTCTCTAGCCTATTTTTAATATCTAATTTTTCTTGATATTCATCGTTCATATTATCTCCTTAATCAAATTTAGTAATTTATATATTAATTCCTCCCGATTATTGAATAATTCAAGTATTTCGGTTTGATAAGCCATTCCCACAATACACGCCAAATCCAAAATTGGATTCGCAAGAAATATGTTTTGGGGGATATACGAACTATTAATTAAATCTCTTATGGTTTGTTCTGAAGTTTTACCCAAGATAATTCTCTGGTCTTGCATTTTATTACTTCCCGCTTTGTATGGAGTCAGTCCAAATTCTTCAATCTCTGGATTATTTATATAAAAATCAAAATTAACACCTAGTGGATATGTGGGTCTCAAGTATATTCCTTGTAGGCTTGATCCTAGTTTTTGCGCCAGCTGATCATAATAAATTTCTCTGGGTGGACCAATCTTGATATCAAAATCCATAATCAAAGCTACCTCTTCTAATGTATAGCCAAACCCGGTTTTTTCTTCCTGAGATTGTTTATTTTGTAAGACCGTGTTTTTTGCTATTTGTTTTAACTCATCTGAGTCATTAAATTTTTTAGTTATCGTCGATAATCTATCCAAATACCTTGTTTCTTTAAATAAATTACTCATCAATACTGGCTTAAACTTCAATTTTAATTTGGACTTTATTTTGTTTATTTGGTCTAATCTTGCTTTTGCATCTGATAACAATCCGTCTTTGTTTTTTACTATCTTGTTTTTAATAGAATGAAGATCGCCAATGATCACAAAGGATTCAACTGTAATCCCCATCTCCTCCAAAGTTTTATGCAAAAGTGACAAAAACAAATAATATTTAAGAGAATCTATAGTCAGCCCATATTCATCATAGGTTTCACCATAAATAATTCTTATTGGTTTTGACTTATCGACCACGAGAGAGCCTGCCTTTTGTACAAGACATTTATTTGCCAATAATTTTTGTAAATTCATAGTGGGTAAAGCAGGATTCGAACCCGCATATCTCGTTCTGGAGACGAGAGTTCTGCCATTGAACTATTTACCCCTATAAAAACCCTCATAAATCTCCACAAAATATGGAAACTTATGAGGGTTTATTAGACGGTACCACCTCACTTCTCCCGATGTAACATCGGGACTTATTCATGACGAGCTCCGTTTCCGACACTCGTTACTGACTTTGTACGGTTTCGCCTCCGTCGAGTATTCTCTCGCTCCTCCCCCGTTCCAACCATCAGGATCATAGGATTTATAAATTGTGTATGTATTATATCATATTAATCAAATTCTGGTCTGCCATAGCGAACGTCAAGAAAATTCGAGCGAATCTACCATTAAGCGAAGAATTTTTAGTGAGATTGTGGCAGTGTGCTTTTCTTGGTTCATTCTTTTTGCGCAAACAAAAGAATAAACAAAATATTACTTGCCAAAATCCAATAATTCTAAATACAACAAAATCTTTAGTATCCCTTTCGTTGGCCAAAGATTATAAGTTGACTTTGGTGGTATCACCAGCAAATCATCCTAAAATATAATAAATTCTTGGTCTATCGCCAATTGTTCTCTCGCCATGTTCACCTGTAAATTCGGCATATGCCACCGTCGTGCCATTTTGGACTTCTGGAAGTTGATAATAATAGCCTTGTACTCCTTCTCTTCCATGCTCCATCGCATCTTTTCTTGATATTTTCATTTTTCTAATTATAACAAACCTCTATAAATAAACATTGTGTTGAAACAAAAATCTCCACCACCAATTCCAATCACCTCGGTAATCTGGACAATCACCATAATTGCCAATTCCAAAATTTCTATCACCACCAATTTCTGGATATTCTTTTATAATTTTGTAGTGATTCCCTATATCCCATGGTTCGATTTCTCGAAGGTGGATCGTCCATAATACGAATTTAAGAAAATTTGGGTAATGTAAATTCATTTCTTTGAACCTACTTGATTCCATGGTCTAATTTTACCATTTATGTTAAAATGAATCTGTTCTTTTAAAACATGCGGGGTAGTGTAGAGCTGCACGAAAGGCTAGTAGTATGGGCCCGCCCCGAAGTAATTCGGGAACGAAAATTTGGCTGTATCGGTGGACATCCCACGTCGCATAAAGCTATGCGGGACAATACCGAGGGAAGTCGTAATTGACCCCGTAGAGACTACACGCCGAACACCCCTTCGCCGAAAGGCTATGGGGTTGATGATATAGTCCGACACTTGGGGTAACTCAAGATTACAGATCAAGCATAATCTTTCAGACTGGGCGCGACTCCCAGCCCCGCAACACAATTTTAAAATCCCCCGAAGTACATCGGGGGATTTTTATTTCTTCCCTCTCCTAAAATAAGGAGAGGGACTGAGGGTGAGGTATAATATTAACATTGCCAGGGTAGCTCCCTCCTTCGTTCCGATGGACATCGGAACTACGGCAGGGCAA
>CAYIGO010000053.1:0-4869 GCA_964362965.1 uncultured Gammaproteobacteria bacterium
ATATGGAATTAATTTCCGGGTCACCTGGATATAGACGCAGATACCTGGATTTTGTCATAACCCAGACTGATCGGGAATACAGACGCTCTTTAATTTCCTATGAAAAAGGTTTAAGGCAGAGAAATAAATTGTTATCATTAATACGTGAGGGACTGCCTCAAAGGCACCAGCTCTATTTCTGGGATCATTTGCTTATCAAAGATGGGGAATATCTGACTCTGGCTCGGCAGAAATATCTGGGAGATTTGGGTGATAAGGGAGATGTGGGGTATAGGGCAATATACGATAAAAGTATAATAACAGAGGAGAGACTAAAACAATATGAAGTAGAGGAAGTGGCGTCAGCTACGACTCTCGTCGGTCCGCACCGCGATGATTTCCAAATTACCTCAGAGGGGAAAGATGTAAGTAAGTTTGGGTCGCGAGGTCAGCAGAGAATGGCTGTGTTGTGGCTTAAACAAGGGGAAATAAGGTTTTTGGGAGGAGACCCGATATTACTGCTCGACGATATATTTTCTGAACTGGATCATGGTCACCGGGAGGAAGTCATGAAATTGGTGAGTGATTATGGTGGTCAGGTAATTGCCACCACGGCCGATGAACATTTACTTCCCAATATCAATGATATTAATATAACCAGAATATGAATTTAATTACTAAAATCATAATGAAAATAGGAAATAAATTTATTCCCTTGTATTACCTAGACGACAAAGGAAAAAAAGAAGTTACTTATTCTCCAAATAAAAGAATAAAAATTTTATTAAGAGTGGGGACACTTGATAAATTTGTAGCGTGGGAAGTCTGGAAACATAATCAATATGGAGATCTAAATTTTAAAGAAAATGGTGTGGTAATCGACATTGGTGGACACATTGGTACATTTACGCTTTTTGCAGCAAATAAATTAACAAAGGGGAGAGTAATTACATTTGAACCGTTTCCTGATAACTATAAAATGATTAGGAAGAATTTAACTCTAAACAAAATTGACAATGTAATTCTTAATCAGGAAGCAGTTGGAGATAAGATCGGAAAAAGAATTCTTCATCTTGATACAGAAAACAACGGAGCAAATTCATTTTATGAATCAGATTCGAATAAAATAATTAATGTTCCAACTACAACATTGGAGAAGATCTTTAAAAGATACAAGTTAAAAGAGGTAGAACTTATAAAAATAGATGCTGAGGGTGCTGAATACGACATTCTATTGAGTTGTCGTGACAGCTTGCTCAAAAAAGTGAAAAAAATAGTGTTGGAGTATCATGATTATTTAAACACCAGTTTAGACCATCGGCAGATATCTAAGAGGTTATCTTCACTCGGATTTGTAGTAAAAGATAGGACGCCAATGATTCAAAAAATCTTAATGAAGAGTGGAATTCTGATTGCGGAACGAAATAAAATATAACATCTTGCATTTAACGCATAATTACCGTAGAATTCCCTTACCACTTCGTCCCGACGTACGCCGGGGCTACGCGGCACAAGTATGTACATCCCAAAATACACAATCACCACCACAATTTTGAGGCAAATAGGCCAAGTGGAGGCTGCCCGTGAGGTCATAGAAAACGCCCCCCTGATCCCATCTTGGGAAGCCAGATTTCAGGATGATGCTCGGGTCCGTGTCGTCCATTATGGTACGGCTCTAGAGGGAAATGACCTGACTCTGTCTCAAGCCAAGTCTATCTTGGAAGGAAACAGCGATGATGTGGTGGCTCGAGACCGGGATATCCAGGAAGTGATAAATTACAGAAAAGTTTTGGACTATATCGAAAAATTAGCCGACGATAAGACTAATCTAGTCTATAGTCGGGAGATATTGCAAGACTTGCACAAATTGGTGACAGACAAAATTATTCCAGACAACCAGGTGGGGGAATTTCGTGAGACAGCGGTAGTCCTCAAAAATTCGGTGACCGGCGAAATTGGCTTTAGACCACCAACTTTTATTGAAGTGCCCTTTTTGATCGACGATTTTTTGCGATTTATAAACTCTGAATATGGTAAAAAAGAACATCCAGTCCTAAGAGCTGCTATTACTCATTATGTCTTGGCTGCCATTCACCCTTTTGTCGAAGGAAACGGCAGGACCGCCCGCGCTCTTGCGACCTTGGTCTTGTTTTCCGAGGGCTATGATATCAAAAGATTGTTTGCCCTCGAGGAATATTTTGACAAGCACGCTGATGAATATTTTGGGGCTTTGATGCAAGTATCCAATCAATCTCGAAAGCTTGAGGACCGCGACCTTACCCCCTGGCTTGAAGTATTTACTAAGGCTCTGGCTATAGAACTATCTAAAGTCAAAGAAAAAGTTCGCGAATTGTCAATCGACATTAAAATCAAAGAAAAACATGGCCACCAGATAGCCTTGACTCCAAGGCAAATAACTCTGGTAGAATACCTGAATGCCAATGGTGAAATAAATATGGCAGTTGCCCGTAAATTGCTATCTATGGTTTCAGAGGATACAATATTGCGTGAATTTAAATATCTGACTGAAAATGGAATAGTGGACAAGAAGGGATCGACTAAGGCTGCCCGTTATATACTAAAAAAATAAACATGACAGGAGACGCACAAATGTTTTATATCATGCTCGCATTGCCTTCACTTTTTGGTCTGACTTTAGTAGGCGAGGGAATATATAAAATGGCCACTTATCAGGAGGGCAAGCTAAATATATTTCTAGGAGTTTTGTTCTTGGCGGTAGTAGTCTTTGGCTACTTTTATCTGAAAGATTATTTGAGATAATGGATTTTAGTGTCTTTTCGCAATATCTTCAAAAACTCGAAGCAATTGCCAGCCGAAACGAAATGACTGTAGTCTTGGCGCAAATGTTTGCTGAGGCTTCGGCTGAAGACGCAAGACTGATTTCTTATCTCTGTCAGGGTAAACTTGGTCCTGCGTATAAGTCGCCTGATTTTGGCATCGCTGATAAAAGTATGGTCAAAGCTCTGGGTCCTGAAGCAGAGAAGTTATTTAAACAAAAAGGTGATTTAGGATTAGTGGCGCAAGAATTAAATACGGGAAAAGGAAAAATGTCTGTCAAACAAGTCTATGACAAACTTTGGGAAATAGCGACTATTTCTGGTACTGGATCACAAGATAAAAAACAACAATTAATAATTAATTTATTGGCTGAGGTTGACCCCGTTTCTGCAAAATATATTGTCAAGATGATCTTGGGAAAATTGCGGACGGGATTCTCGGATATGACGATTCTCGATAGTCTGTCCTGGATGCTCTCGGGCAATAAAAAACTCAAACCCCAAATAGAATCCATGTACAATGTCAGGGCGGATCTTGGGGAGATTGCAGAGATGGTCAAAAACTCAAAAAATCAAAAACTCAAAAACTCAAAGATCAGTCCAGAAATCGGGACACCGATTCTCATGGCCAAATGTGAGAGAGCCGTGACGACTTTTGATATTTGGGAAAGATTGGATAAATGCGCTGTGGAATACAAACTTGATGGTTTACGTATACAAGCTCATATTAATAAAACTGTGACTTTATTTTCTCGAGGTCTCGAAAATGTAACCTCCATGTATCCCGATATATGTGAAGGATTGGCAAGACAAATCAAACATAATTGTATTGTGGAAGGGGAAATGATTGCCTTGGATAAGAATGGGCGATTTTTACCTTTCCAAGAGACTGTCCAGAGGAAGCGTAAATATGATATTTTGGAAATGCTGGAATCAGTTCCTCTCAAGATATTCCTCTTCGATGTGTTATTGCTAGATGGGTCAAATGTGATGAATGAGGCAAATGAGACAAGAAGAAAACTTTTGGAGAGCATTGTTATTCCTGGAGACACAGTAAAATTGATGATTAGAAATAAGATAGAGAAAGAGATAGAGATAGAGGAATTTTTCCAGGAATCTCTAAAGGCTGGGACAGAGGGGATAATTGCCAAGAAGCTGGATGGGGGATATGCAGCAGGAGCTCGGGATTTCAATTGGATAAAATACAAAAAAAGCTACCAACAATCTGCTTTGTCTGACACTTTGGACGTGGTTGTCATGGGCTATGACGAGGGTCAGGGAAAGAGATCCAAATTTGGCATCGGTGACTTTTTGGCTGGAGTATATGATCCAGAGTCTGAAAAATATTTTACAATAGCAAAAGTAGGGACGGGGTTAACTGATAAAGAATGGATTGAATTACGAAGTATGATTTATGAATTACGAACTAAAAATAAGCCAGAAAATTATGAAGTATCAAATCAAATGAAGTGCGATCATTGGGTAGAACCTAAAGTTGTGGTGGAACTTTTGGCTGACGAAATTACCAAGTCTCCGATGCACACCAGCGGATATGCTCTCCGGTTTCCTAGACTAGTTTCATTCCGGGAAAAGAAGCCTACCGATGCTACCTCTATGAAAGAGCTGGAAAAAATGGTTAAATTACAAAAAGATCGGCGGTGATTAGAATGGCAGTAAAATCAACTAATTCAACAACAAGTCTATCTCCTAATGTAGCAGGAGCGCTTTGCTATGTACCAGTAGTCGGCTGGGTAGCATCACTCGTACTATTGATAGTCGAGAAAAATCCCTCAGTCCGCTGGAATGCCGTGCAATCATTACTTTTGTCTGGTGTTTTGTGGCTTTTGGGAGTAGCTTTGACCATGACTATCGTATTGGCATTGTTAAATTTCCCAATTATGATCGCAGGACTAATATTAAATTTGGTCTTAGCAGTTAAGACTTACCAAGGAGAAACAGTCAAATTACCAGTCTTGTCTGGTTGGACTGACAAAGTATTGAAAAAGGTATAATTAGATTATGAAAATAATCTTAGGACTCGGAAATCCTGGCATTGAGTATGCAAATACTCGTCACAATGTCGGGATTTCTT
>CAYIGO010000054.1:0-4625 GCA_964362965.1 uncultured Gammaproteobacteria bacterium
CTTGACTTTGGGTAATATTCGGGTGTATAAATAGGGGATGATGCAGAAGATGAATATTCCGATTTCGGTAATTTTTGAAAAAATCCCACAGAAAGTTTTGTACGCAGGACGGGAACACAGAATCGAAAAACTGGGTTTGCACCATACCTACAGACTTGGCCGGACTTTGTATCATGTATTTTCAGTAGCTAGCCGCGACCTCTTTTTTAGGTTGGTCTTGGACACTGACAATTTATTGTGGAAATTAACGGAGGTCTCAGATGGTGAGGCCAATTGATTTTAATTCTGCCGTCTCGACTATTATGCATGTCGATCTCAATTCCTGTTTTGCCACCATTGAGCAGCAGGCCAATCCCAGGCTCCGGGGCAAGCCCATTGCCGTTGCGGCTTACACCACAGGCAATGGCTGTATCGTGGCTCCATCGGTGGAAGCCAAGAAATTGGGAATAAAAGTGGGCATGCGGGTCAGGGATGGCCAGGCCATCTATCCCAAATTAATAATTTTGCCGCCCGATCCCGACAAATATCGCTTCGTCCACCAGGGACTACGCAAGATATTGTCAGACTATACAGACAAAATCACAGCCAAATCAATTGATGAATTTGTCTTGGATATCCAAGGATTTGATATGTGGGAAGCAGGACGGCAAATAAAAGCCAGAATAAAGAAGGAAATTGGCGAATGGCTGACGGTTTCCGTTGGTATTGGTCCAAATCGGTTTTTGGCTAAGACTGCCGCGGGGCTTCACAAGCCAGACGGTCTAGACGAAATAAATATTGCCAATTTTGCCCAAGTTTATTTGGGTCTAAAATTGACCGATTTGTGTGGCATTAAAGCGGCCAACGCCAACAGATTGAACAGAATGAATATTTACACGGTGCTGGATTTTTATGAAGCCCCGATTGGTGTTTTGAAATTGGCCTTTCAATCTATTGCCGGATATTACTGGTACAGACGTCTTCATGGCTATGAAATAGATGAAGTGGCTTGGGACCGCAAGAGCTTTGGTAATAGTCATGCCTTTTACAAACAGCCATCAGCTATCGCCGATTTGATTCCAGTTTTGCAAAAATTGGTGGAGAAGACAGGATTTAGATTACGAAAGGCTGGCTTTTCCGCCCGAGGTGTACATATCAGTTTGTTGTACCGCGATTGGCAATATTGGCATCATGGGGAGGTAGGGCCAACCATTTTTGACAGCCGTGACATTTACAAATGGGCTTTGCAGATATTGAAAACATCTCCGCGCCTGCCGGTTCATACTTTGGCCGTATCTTGTTTTGACATTATCAAGACCAATTTTGTCCAAGGAAGCTTGATTGAGGACTTGGATAAAAAAAGACGCTTGATAGAAGCGGTTGACGCGGTCAATGAAAGGTGGGGAAATTTTGTGGTTACATCTGCGACCATGTTTGGGACTGATAATTTGGTTCTGGACAGGATATCCTATAATGTGATAGAATAGAAGGTACAGATTGCAAAAGGTAAAGATACCTCAAAGATAAACAAATTTGTATCTTCTCCTGGCTTCGAAAATGGGTAAGTCCCAAAAATATGTTTCATAGATCAACACGTATCAGGTCCTACAAACCAAATAATAGTGCGGGCATCCGTAGTCCTTTTGGCGGCCGGGCCAAGACCTCTAAAATAGCGCCAGCCAAATATATAAATAAGTCACAGGCACAGGAGACAGAAGTGAAATATGAAGTTACAAACAAATTTAGTGATTTTAAAGTAGATTCCAGAATTACAGCCAATATTACCGGCCATGGTTATCTGGTTCCGACTCCAATTCAAGACCAAGTAATTCCCCATGCTTTGGAAAATCGTGACGTGGTGGGAATTGCCAATACCGGGACCGGTAAGACGGCCGCTTTCCTCGTTCCCATAATCGACAAAATCTTAAAAGACCCTGCCCAGAAAGCTCTGATTGTGGCTCCCACCCGCGAGCTAGCTTTTCAGATAAATGACGAACTAAAGATTTTTGCCAAGAATTTACCAATTAGATCGGTATTGGTCATGGGCGGAGCGGGAATGTATGAACAAGTCAAAAGACTCCAAAGTCACCCCAATATCGTCATAGCTACCGTTGGCAGGCTCAAAGATTTGGTGGGCAGAAGAGCTATCAATTTGTCGGAATATAAAACTGTAGTTATGGACGAAGTGGACAGGATGGTGGACATTGGATTTATAAAAGATATCCGCTATCTAATATCCCTATTGCCTAGTGCCAGGCAATCGCTATTTTTTTCAGCCACTGTTTCTCCCGAAATCAATATGATTATCAGATCTTTTGCTCCCAATCCGGTCACTATTTCCGTCAAGACTGCCGAGACTGCCCAAAATGTCGATCAGGATATTATAAAAGTAACTTCAAAAGAAGATAAAATTGCCAAATTGTTTGAACTTCTAAAGCAAGAAGAATTTAGAAAAGTCATGGTTTTTGGCCGGACCAAATGGAATGTGGAAAAGCTGGCCAATACTCTACTGACCGCCGGATTTAATGCAGCCTCTATTCATGGCAACAAGACCCAAGGTCAGAGACTCAAGGCTCTATCAATGTTTAAAAATAACCAATTGCAAGTTTTAGTAGCAACAGATGTGGCAGCAAGGGGCTTGGATATCGACAATGTCTCACACGTTATTAATTTTGACGAACCGGAAGACTATACTGCCTATGTTCACCGCATTGGCCGGACCGGCCGGGCAAACAAAATGGGCAAAGCTTTGACGTTTGTAGTATCATAACTTATGAAAATAAAAGTAATTTTGGGAAGTACTAGACAGGGGCGGTTTGGAGAGAAAGTTGCAGCTTGGGTGATGGAACAAGTAAAAAATATAACCAGCGCGGAATTTGAACTCTTGGATTTGCGTGATTATCCGCTAGCGTTTTTTGACGAACCAGTATCGCCATCGCAGCTTAAGGAGCCGTATACTTATCCGGCAGTTGTCAAGTGGACCCAAAAAATTGCTGAAGGTGATGGTTTTATCGTGATTACTCCGGAATATAATCATGGTTATTCCGCAGTCTTGAAAAATGCCTTAGATTACGTCTACCGTGAATGGAACGGGAAAAAGATTGGTTTTGTAGGTTATGGGACAGTGGGAGCAGCAAGAGCCATTGAACAATTACGGCAAGTTGTAGTTGAATTGCAGATGTATCCAATTAGAAACGCAGTCCATATCACAAAACATTGGGAACTGACTAATTTTGATTCATATAATCAGCCCCTTAAGTCACTTCTTGACCAACTTATAAAATAAGCTTAAACTTAAATTGTGGACACAAGAAAAATAATTATTGGAATAGTGGGAGGAATAATACTAGCTGGCCTGGTGGCCTTGATTGTGACGAGACTACCCGCTGTCAAAAACAAAAAAGCTGAACCCGTAACTATTACTTACTGGGGACTTTGGGAACCAGAAAGTGTCATGCGCCCGGTCATTACCGACTTTGAAGTAGCTAATCCGGAAATAAAAGTCAATTATATTTTTCAATCCCAACGGGAATACCGCGAAAGATTGCAAAATGCATTGGCTGCCAAGCGTGGACCCGATGTTTTTCGGATTCATAACACTTGGGTGCCTATGTTTCGTGCGGACCTGGCTCCCATTCCAGCCGAGGTTTTCTCGGCATCAGAATTTGAAAACACTTTTTATTCTGTCACCAGATCTGATCTAAGGCTTGGCGGAAGCTATGTTGCAGTCCCAATCATGATCGACGGACTGGCCTTGTACACCAACGACCAGTTGTTTGCCCAAGGGGGAAAGAAAATTCCTGTCGCTTGGGAGGAACTTCGAAAAACTGCCAATGACTTGTCTGTCTGTGATTCGTCGGATGGTAGATGTACCCGTGGCGATAAAATATTAATCTCTGGAGCAGCTCTCGGGACTGCCGATAATGTGGACCACTGGCAGGATATTTTGGGAGTGTTGATGCTTCAAAACAATGTCAATTTAGCCAATCCCGTCGGTCAATCGGCCGAGGAGTCACTCCAATATTTTACTATTTTTAATAGAGCCGATCATATTTGGGATTCAACACTTCCTACTTCGACTGTCATGTTTGCCAATGGCAAGCTGGCTATGTATTTTGCCCCGTCCTGGCGAGCTTTTGACTTGATGAGTATTAATCCAAAATTAAAGTTTACGGTAAGTCCCATTCCCCAGCTTCCACTCGACTCGGCTCGGGGTGAAAAACCCATTACTTGGGCTAGTTATTGGGCTGAAGCCGTCAATAAAAATTCTCCCCAGAGCGCTGCTTCTTGGAAGTGGATAAAATACTTATCAAGCCGTGAAGCCATGCAAAAGATGCACCAGACAGCAAGTAACTCTCGTGCGTTTGGTGAATTATATTCAAGACCTGATATGTCCTCACTTATCACCAATTCCATTGCCCTGCCATATGTTGCGGCAGCTCCCAATGCCAGATCGTGGTACTTGTCCTCAAATACTTTTGATGGGGCAACTGGTATCAATTCAAAAATTAGTGCAGCTTATGCCGAAGGGATCGATGGGATAAACCAAGGCAAGGGAGTTGCTGAAGTCACAAAGTCCTTGTCAACAACAGTAAATGGAGTATTATCCCAGTATGGCTTGGCTACGCAGTTTGTCGCCCCAATAC
>CAYIGO010000055.1:0-4394 GCA_964362965.1 uncultured Gammaproteobacteria bacterium
GGTCTTAAAATAACATCTCCTATTTTATACCCTTTTGCAACGATTTCTGCAAGTGTATTTTCTTCTTCGCCTGTGAGTGTCTCTAGACAATCATGAATGCTTGGATCAAAAGTATCGCCAATATTGGGAACAATAGCTTCCAACTGCTCTGATAATAGCACGTCCTGAAATTGTTTGACTGCCATTTTGACTCCCGCGTCTTGTGAGTGAAGTGCAGACATTTCCAAGATATCAAGACTGGGCAACAATTTGGAAATCAAATTGAGATTGGCAAAACGGACTACCTCATGTTTCTCGCTTTCAAATCTCTTGACCAGATTTTGATAATCGGCCAGAGCCCTCTTCCAATCATTTTCTAGGATTTGCACTTGATTTTTGAGATCATCGATGAGCACTTGATTGGTTGTATTTACTAAGTCATCCATAAATTTAAAAACTCTGGGATATTTCACCCACTAGCTGCGAGAAATAACGAATGGTTGGCACAACATAGGGGAAATTGAGTCGGCAAGGTCCGATAATACCCAGAGTCACATCCCCAGTTCGCCCAGCATTAAATCTCGAAAAAGCAAAACCTACGGGAGCAAAATTTGGCCAATTGAGATCAGTACCAAACATGATATGGACTGGTTCTGTTGATAGGCTTTGACCAAAAAACAATTGTTGAAGCTTGACTCGTTGGTCCAACAGCGAGAGGACAGTCTGAGCCACATCAATATCGTAAAATTCTGGCATATTCAGTATTTGTGAGGCACCAGCGTAATAAACATCGCCATCTTTAGTCGTTGCCACAGCCAGAGTATGGGTGCGTTTGGATAAAGCAAGTACTGTCTCGCGGAGTAATTTTTCGAGATTAAACCTGGCGTCCCAGATTTCTTCTTTACAAGAGACTTCGTCACGCAAAGACATTTGCTTTTCCTGCATGAGATGACCTACATAAAATCGAAGTCCCATTGAGGTAGGAATACGGCCGGCTGAGGTATGAAGCTGTTGCAGAAAACCTTTCTCGGTCAATTCGCCCATTTCATTTCGGATAGTGGCAGGGGAGATACCTAAGGAATACTTACGTTCGAGGGTTTCTGATCCGACTGCATCGGCCGATGAAATGTATTCATCGATGATGGCTTTTAGAATTTGGGTTTGTCTAGAGGTGAGATCCATACTTAGCAGTACTTTATCAAGAGTGCTAAGACTTGTCAAGTCCCAAGAAATGGAAGATAATCGGGTAATGAAAATTAAAGACAGTTGGCAATCATATGCAGGAATATTAATACTTGCCTTGGCCTTGCCTCTAATGCTTCGTGGTATCAATCAGATTCAGCGGATTTGGGCAGGAGCTGAAGGAAGATTGGCTGCCATAAATGTCCAGACAGATCAAGTGGTGGGCCCGCTCCCCCGCCCATGGCAAGCGCTTGCCCAAGGTGGTGATGAACTGACAACTTTTATGGACAATACTCAATCACAGGTGAAGGCACTAGGCATTAGCTATATTAGGATTGACCATATTTATGATGGCTTTGACGTCGTGAAGCTCGAAGCTGGAAGTTTGAAGTTTGACTGGTCTAGGCTGGATATATTAGTTGATAAGATTAGAAGTGCTGGGGCTACACCGTTTTTGTCTTTGTCCTATATGCCCTTGCCCATTTCCAAGTCCGATATTATCGATGAACCCAAGAATTGGAATGATTGGAGCCTCGTTATTCAAAAAACGATTGAGCACTACAGTGGAGACAAAAATATTCCCAATATCTATTATGAAGTCTGGAATGAACCCGATTTGTTTGGTAAATGGACCATGGGAGGAGCCAAAAATTATCAGACTCTTTATTTGTATGCCTCGCGCGGAGCTACTAATGCCAAAGTCAGTCAGACTTTCAAATTTGGTGGTCCGACTACCACAGGTTTGTACAAAAATTGGATTGACAATTTCTTTCCATTTATTTTACAAAACAAACTTCGGTTAGATTTCTTTTCTTGGCACCGTTATGATCTAAATTTGGAAAAATATAGTGAGGATGTGACAAGTGTCGAGCGCTGGATTGAAAGTCACCCATATTTTTCCAATGTCGAGAAGATTGTCTCGGAATTGGGCGCCGATTCTGAAAAGGGTGGGGCCAACGATACCAATCTGGGAGCGATTCATCTATTGGCAGTATCGCGAGAGCTATTGTATAAAATAAAATACGGTTTTTCGTTTTCGGTGACTGGAGCTTGGGGAGTCTTGGGTAAACCGCGTGAGCAGGCTTTGAGATTGCTTTCCAATTTGGGTGAAGATCGGTTGGGTGTAACTGGCGAAGGAACTTGGGTCAAGGCTATTGCTGCCAAGAGCACCAAGGGTTTTCAAGTCTTGGTTATAAACTATGATCCCAAGCGGAGTCATTCAGAAGTAGTGCCAGTGACATTTACCGGCTTGTCTGATCAAAATTTCTTGCTTCGCCAAGCTATTATGGGTAGTGGTGAAATTCGCCACGCTGTGGCAACTACAGAAGCAGTTATTCAGTACAATCTGCCCATGACCCCAAACTCGGCTGTTCTATTGGAATTGATACCAAGTAAAATTAGGTGATTACTTATTGATTTTCTGGATATAAAGAGGTAAATTGTAAATATGTTTAAAAATGTAGTAGCCCCGGTCCAAGCTTGGCTTTTATCACAAAGTCGATGTGTAGGTTGTAGTATGCCCCTATCCCAAGGAAAAGTCGAAGGAAATAAAGTAACTTGCAAATGCGGCCGCATTTTTATAAAAGAAAACGGTAAATTTAGACGGGCTCGTTTTGAAGAGGTGTGAAATTCTGGATTGGTTTAATCTCAATTTTAATATCTTTTTCAGCCTTGGTATATGCTGGGATGTATTGGTGGAATATCCAATTGACTCCAGTTAACATAAACAATAAATCCGAGCAGACACTTGTAATTGCAAACAATGAATCGGCCAATGTAATTCTTCAAAAATTGGTAAACCAGAAATTAATTCGCTCTTATTGGGTAGCCAAATTATATTTACAGGGTCTTGGTCTGGATCAGAGATTGAGGCCTGGAAGTTATTCACTAACTCAATCACTATTTCTATCAGAAATATTCAAAACTCTTACTTCTGGTCCAAAAGATGTCTGGGTCACTATTCCGGAGGGTTTTAGGCGGGAACAAATTGCCCAAAAATTTGCCAATTTTGAGCTGTTTGACGCCAATGAGTTTCTTTCTTTGACTGCTTCATCTGAAGGAAGATTATTTCCAGACACTTATTTGGTTCCTCTTCAGGCTAATGCAAAAGATGTCATAAGTATGATGTCCAAAAATTTTGGAAATAGGGTAGGTGAGATTTCGCATGAAAATTTGATTTTGGCGTCGCTTGTCGAACGAGAAGTCCGAGTAGATACCGACAGAAAGATTGTCGCAGAAATTATTTTAAAACGTCTAGAAGAAGGTTGGCCGTTGCAAATCGATGCAACTATTCAATATGCCGTAGATAGTGCTAAGTGCCAGGTGCTAAGTGTTAAGTGTGAATTTTGGAAGCCAATTTATGACACTAAATTTGAATCAAAATATAATACTTATTTAAATTCAGGTCTTCCGCCAACCCCCATTGCAAACCCCGGGATTGAGTCTATAAATGCCGTACTGAAGCCAACTGAAAGCGAATATTGGTATTACCTAAGCGATACAAAAGGGGTGACCCATTTTGCCAAGACTTTGGCTGAGCATAATTTGAATGTTGACAAGTATCTCAGAGACTGATAAACTCGGGTCACTTTCCGCAGTACAGATTCGGGTCGAATTTTAGGCCCATGCGGATTTTTTTCGCGTCAAATGCCAAAGCCTGATCGCCAATATTGGGGAAAAGTGTATCCACACCTTCCTCCTCTACAATTAACCAAGGTGCAATTGGAGTCTTGGAAGTGGTTTTTGGAAGAAGGTATAAAGCAAGGACTCAAAGAAATTACTCCAATTGAAGACTTTACTGCCAAGAGCTGGTCACTTGAATTTTTTGATCATTTCATTGAAAAACCCACTCTTACTCCATTACAAGCCGCCCGCAAAGGCTTGACTTTCTCAGCTTCTCTTCGGGTCAAAGCAAAACTTACAAATAAAATAACTGAAAAAATTACCACAGGTGAAGTATTTTTGGGAGATATCCCCATGATGACGCCCCAGGGAACTTTTGTCATAAACGGTGTCGAGCGCGCAGTTATCAATCAGATAGTCAGATCACCGGGTGCTTATTTTGGAGCCGATCTAGATGCTGCTTCTGGAAAAATATTACATACTGCAGAGCTTCGACCACTGCACGGGACTTGGCTCGAATTTGAAATTTCCAGAAACAATGTCATTTCGGTCCGTATCGACCGCAGACGCAAGTTTGCGGTTTCTGTTTTGTTGCGGGCAATGGGTATTTC
>CAYIGO010000056.1:0-4336 GCA_964362965.1 uncultured Gammaproteobacteria bacterium
TCTTTGCCATAGCCATTAGCCAATCCCCTGGTTCTCTCATTCTTACCCACCAAGATTACTTGATTTATATTTTTTAATAACTCCCCTAGTTTTTTGTGAATTGCATAAGTTTCAGATCCCAATTCTGGAATCCCCGGAGTGACAATGACTTTCCACTCAGAAAAGCTTTCCAGATACTTGACTGCTGCAGCAAAACCGTCGGTATTGCTACTGTAAGCATCGTCTATAATTGACATATCACCACGATGAATTAAAGAGAGTCTGTGGATGGGATTAACCAAAGAAATATTTGTTTTTTTAATTCCTAAAATTTGTGCCATAGTCCAAGCGCCATCAGCATTTTGATCTCTGGGATGAGCATATTCTTTTTGGCCATAACCCGTGATACTTTGATATTTTTGAGATATATATTTATTCCCCAAATTTACTACTGCCTGACCACCGTTACTTAATACATACTCCACCGATTCAGATTCACCCCGGATCGCATTTTCTAAAGATCCAAAACGCTCCAAATGCTGTTCATTGATACCAGTCAACATTGCATAATCTGGTAAATAAGTCTCACATAATTCCTGTGTCTCCCCTATCTTGTAAGACCCCATTTCCACTATAAAATAATCGTAATTGGCATCCAGTTCCCATTCCACCACTTTGGCGATACCAAAAAGTGTATTGTAATTGCCCGGGGTTCGCAAGACACGATATTTAGTCTTTAATATTTGATACAAATATTCTTTGACCGAGGTCTTGCCATAACTGCCAGAAATAGCTATCAACTTTAATCCATGTTTTTTTAATTCTAAAATTTTAGTACGCATTTTAGTTTTCAAAACCCGTCTATTGACAATTTCATAGGGTTTTAATATAAAAAGAGCCAAAAACATCAGTGGCCAGAAGCCAAAGCTCAATGCATAAATAAACTTGGCTTTAGGAGTCCACACTAAGGGTTTTTTGTTTTCCAAATCAAATTTAAATGGATTTTTAAGCCACCACCTCAAAAATCTAATTGGGTCATATTCTTCCAGCTGTAAGATATGCAAATGAGTAATCATATATATTCCTCCAGAATTTCCAAAAACTCTTTTTGTCTTGATAAATGAGGCCAGTGGTCAGCTCCCCAGACCACCCTAATCTCTGAATCTCTAATCAACTGATTTATCATTTTGGCTTGCGAAATTGGCAAGACTCTATCTTTCTCTCCCCAGATAATTAGTGTCGGGCACTTTACTTCTGTCATTTCTTTTGAAAGATCTTGATTGACTACTTTTACAAAAATCTTGCGCATATTTCCAGCAGATTTATAATCTGCTGACCCAAACAAATTCTTTAAGTTTGTAGGGATATATTTTTTCATAAAACCCATTTTGTCAAAAATGAGTCCACCAATAGTTGCCTTTAGATTTTTTATTTCTAGACCTGCCGCGTCAACCAATATTAATTTTTGGGCTTTCAACAAAATTGCCACTCTCCCCCCAAACGAATGTCCCATCACAACTGGGTCTTTGATATTAAATTCTTTTATAAACTCTCTGATAAAATCGGCATAATCGTATATGCTCCAATCAAAAGAAGGCTTTGGACTGCCACCAAAGCCCGGAAAATCAATCATCCAGACTCTATATCTTAGACTTAGACTGTTGGCTATCGGCATCCATTCCTGAAGTGACCCTCCCCAACCATGGAGAATTATTAAGTTCTGCTTGCCAGAACCAGACACCTCATAATTAACAAGCTGGCTAGAAATTACTTTTTGCATATAGCTCTGAGGGCTAAAAATTGAGGGATTTCGCGGAAGGACAGGTTTTCGGCTCTGGCATTGGGTCCGAGTTGACTCACTTTATAGGTCGGTATTTCCAGCATTTTGTCTATGACAAAACCATTATCACTTAAAATATTTATATAATTTTGTAATGGCCGATGAAAACTAGTAGTGACTCCACCTTGTCCGCCTGAATACGCCTTCATGGGAACAGCTAGAGGTGTCAAATAACGGTCAATGCGCCTATATTGGAGCTTTCTGCCTTCATCCCAACCCCAGCCACTTTGGCGGGGAATTCTAAAAGCTGGATGATTCATAAAAATAACCAGTCTTCCCCTATTGCCTAGTGCCTTTGCCATCGATTCAATCACCTGATCCAAAGGATCCATGTCTTGAATACTTAGTAACATCACGGCCGCATCATATCCTGACAAGGATAATCGTCTAGCGTCTCCTCTGATAAACTCTGCGTTCGCTAATTTTCTATTTTTGGCAATTTTTATAAGCTGTTCACTGACATCAATCCCTGTATACAATCCTTGTGCAGAAACTATATATTGAGCCAATACACCTTGACCGCAACCTATATCCAAAATCTTCTCGTTAGGCTTTACTGCCAATAATTCCATGACAGCCGGAATCGCCAGCTTGGTGTGGTGAATGCTCCCCTTGTCCCCCACCCAACCGTCATACCAATCAGCTACCGGATCCCAACCTTGAGTACTCATGTGGTTATTATAAACTAGTCATTCGCTTCGCGTCATTTTTAAAATCTGTTTTTTGAGATTTGTAATTTCAGTTATCAAATCATTTCTCTGGACCCACCAGACATCATGCCGTTCCATGACGAGCTTTGCCGGCTCATTTTCGCGGTAGTCATCGCCCATATCGGCGTCAATCCGCCTTTGGGTAATGACTTCCATAAAGGCTTCATTTTCTTTGAGTTTTTGCTGTAAATATTTTAGTTTTTCTTCAAGTTGAGATTTGGTCATTTTTGGATTTTACAATTAATTCTTGACTTGCTACAAGCCCCCATGTATAATGCATATTATCGATTGGAGATAAATCCAGTCATAGGGGGGTTTAGACCTGAAAGGGTCTTTTTTGTTGGGGAAATATGGGAGATTGGGGTGATATGGGTGATTAGGGAGATTGGGAAATAAAAAATTCTAGGCTTTGGAGAGGGTTTTTAGAAACTCTTCATTGTCCTTGGTCTTTTTCATTTTGGTAATCAGAAGCTCGGTGCGCTCGTCGTCATTTAGCATATCCAGCATCCGGCGTAATTTATTGATATCTTCATAACGCTTACCCAAAAGCTTTTCGTCTCCCCGGGTACCAGAATTTAACAAACTAAAAGATGGGAAAATCCGGCGGTCAGCCAAACGGCGGTCAAGATGCAACTCCATGTTACCAGTTCCCTTGAATTCTTCATAAACCAAATCATCCTGGCGAGATCCGGTATCAACTAGACATGTACCAATAATAGTCAGAGATCCGCCTTCCTCGACGTTTCTGGCAGCCCCAAAAGCCTTTTTGGCAGGATAGATGGCTTCGGCCGAAAATCCCCCACTCATCATCCGGCCACTATTCCCTGAAATCATGTTGTAAGCCCTGGCTAACCTAGTAATCGAATCCAATAAAATGAAGACATCTTTGCCCATTTCCACTAATCTCTTGGCCCTCTCGAGGGCTAATTCTGCAATACGGACTTGATCGAGGGGTGGATCGTCAAAGTTAGAAGCTGCCACTTCACCCTTTAAACTCCTGGTAATTTCTGTTACCTCTTCTGGGCGCTCACCAATCAAGACTGCCATCAGGTGCATATCTGGATAATTAGCTGACAAAGCTTCAGAAATTTCTTTGAGTAACCAAGTCTTTCCAGCCTTTGGTTGGGCTACTATTAAGCCTCTCTGACCCTTGCCAATTGGAGCAATCAGATCAATAATGCGGGTAGATAAAGTCTCGGCTTTGGTCTCCAGCATCAGCTGAGCATCTGGAAAAATGGCTGTCATTTCATCAAAGACTGGTCTGACACCTACTTTGTCCACTTCGACACTATTGACTGTCTCCACTTTGAGAAGTCCCCAATAACGCTCATTTTCTTTGGGTTGGCGGGCTTGACCCCCCACCTTGTCTCCTTTTCGCAGATTAAATCTTCTAATTTGAGACATGCTAATATAGACATCTTTGGAAGAAGGCAACATCTTTGGTCTCAAATAACCGTGGCCATCGGGGGTAATATCCAAAAATCCTTCGACAAATTCAGTAGGTAAACCAGCATCGGGAATGACGCGCTCTTCGTACGTCGATATGGGCATTGGCACAGGAGTCGAAGGCACAGGACGGATAATGCTGGGCTTAAAATTATTGACACGAGGAGCGACACGACCAACAGTACGCACGGTACCAGGGCGCATCATAGAAACTATTCCACCATTAATAATGTCACTCATAAACGAAGTCTTCCTAGAGGAGAAACTAGTGTCATTATATCCTCCACCAGTTATCTGTCAAGTGGCGCGTATTGTGACAACACATATGCAACATTTTAGATAAACTGGGGGAGTGAGAGTA
>CAYIGO010000057.1:0-4164 GCA_964362965.1 uncultured Gammaproteobacteria bacterium
ACAAAATCCAGGTATCTGCGTCTATATCCAGGTGACCCGGAAATTAATTCCATATCTTGGGGTGCAAATAAAACTGCCCGCATGTTCCCCACAAAATCGATCATTCTTCTGGGAATCCCATTCACTTCAAACTTTTTTCTATCAGTAATTGTAATTTGTAAATTTTCCGAACTTACAATTGAAAATTGTTGCCCATAGACAATCATCTCCATATCATTGTCCGCCCGGAAGCTTTTACCCGTCGCTAATAAATATATTGCCTCTAGGAGGTTACTCTTACCTACTCCATTATTTCCAATGACAATATTGTTTTTGCCAAATTCAAATTCGCGCTTTTCGTAATTTCGAAAGTTGGTAAGAGATATTTTATTTAGCATTTTGACATTTGGGGCAATAATATGTCCCTCTTCCCCCCAATATAATTTTATCTATTATGCTTTTACACCTTTTACACTTTTCACCTTCCTTCTTATATACCCGCATGTGATCTTGATAAGTCCCACCGACACCGTGACTATTTACATAATCCGAAACAGACGCCCCTCCATATTTTATCCCCTCTCTCAAAACTAATTTAATCTTTTTTAGAAGTAGCTCTGCTTTGTCACTTGTCACTTTGTTACTTGTCACCCTTGGATCAATTCCGGACTCCCACAGCGCATCATTAGCATATATATTCCCCACCCCAGCTATTAGTGTCTGATCCATGATTGCGATTTTAATCGGTTTCTTAAGCTTCCCAAGTAACCTAAGAAACCCAATAGTTGTTATTTTAAGAGCGTCTTCTCCAAGGGTAAACTTGGGATTTATCCTCACCCATCCAAACTTTCTCATATCATTGAAATACAATGTTCCACCTGAGAGATGGAACATCATCCTAGTGTGTTTATTTGGTAGTTTTGCCACAAAATCTTCGCTTGGATGTCCTCCAGCCACTCTCCTCTTGCCATCATCATATATAAGCTGCCCGGTCATCTTAAAATGAAATCCTAAATCTAAATTAGGACCAAAATTAATTAGCAATACTTTCCCCAGTCTTTTTACCTCTAATACTTCTTTTCCCTCTATTTCCTTCAGGTCACTTTTGATACAGGTTTGTCCAACCAACACTTTCTGTAATTGTAGCTTGACTGTCTCTATTTCAGGTAGCTCAGGCATTGTTTGACAAAGTTTTCTTTCGAAAACTTTTGCGCATGTTTAATAATTTCTTTTTTATCCCATTTTATTTTTTCAAATATAGATATTGAGTCGGAGAGTTTTTGGGATGTATACTCATCAAACAAAATTCCCGTTTTCTTGTGAATTACTGTTTCTTTGTATCCGCCACTATTGTAGGCAATCACCGGAGTCCCGCACATCTGAGCTTCGACAGCAGAAATCCCAAAGTCTTCATCTTTTGAAAGACACAAAAAGCCCTTAGCTCCCGCCATTAATTCCCATTTCTTTTCTTCGGTTACTTCTCCCAAATATTCTATATTAGAGTCTTTGAGTTTTTGGACAATTTCTTCCCCGCTATTATTAATTGCTCTCCCAGCCACAACTATCTTATATTTATTTCCCAAGTCATAAAGTAGTTCTAACCCCTTTGATCCAACAATTCTAGAAACCACCAAATAATAGTCTTGCTTTTTAATACTAGACGCTAGACGCTGAACGCTAATTGGTGGATATATCACTACACTTTCTCTACGATAGAATTTGGAAATTCTCTCTGCCACGTTTTGTGAATTTGCTATAAATAGGTGTGGCTTCTGAGCAAAAGCAAAATCAACCATCAATAATATATGATTAGCGATAGCCGAGATCGGCCTCCAATACCATTTGTTTCTTTCCTTAGTGGCAGTTTCATAGCCATAGAGAAATCGAGGGGGTGTATGACAATATGTAATGAGTTTTGTCTTAGGTCCTATTTTTACCCCATTGGGAAAATATCCTCCCGTCTGTGAGACTATTACTAGGTCATATTCAGACAGATCGAAAGATATAAAAAATAACGGAGAAAGAATTGTGTAATATGATATGAATTTTGGTAGGAATGGTAAGTATTTTCCCCAGCTTTCAATAATATTATTTATTTTAAACTCACCCCAATATTCTGGAAACTTGTACGAAGTGTACACGGGAGCGTTTGGAAACATCTCCTGGAGTGCCATCAGAACACGCTCGGCTCCCCCGATTTCTTTTAGATAATCATGTACAAGTGCAACTTTCATAAATTAAAGAGACTATCTTGTGATTTTATCTCAATTCGCTTAATTAAGCTCTTGTAACCGAGTTCTAATAATACCTCTGTAATTTTGGAGGCACTAGGCACGAGGCACGAGGCAATAGTAAATGTAATCGGAACATCACACTTTATTGTCGCTAGTCTCTTGGACAATTCCCCACTCTCATAACCATCAATGACTTTTTTATTTCCGGATTTTTTGACAATCGTCTCAAAATCTCCAAACTCTTGGATTAATTTTATTGCCCCCACAGGTCCAATCCCAGGAACCCCCGGGTAATTATCACTGCTGTCCCCCACCAATGCCTTGTAATCAATGACTTGCGAGGGCAATATTCCGAGTCTTTCTTTTACTTTGTCAGAATCCACTATAGTCATATCCGAAATACCCTTAAAAGACATATACAAATTTACTTGGTCATTTACCAATTGCATCAGATCCCGATCACCCGTAATTATAATTACCTCTGTGTCCTTGATCTCCTGTGCCTGTGCCGATATTGTACCAATAACATCATCCGCCTCAAAACCTTCCAATTGAAATACTGGGATACTGAGTTGCTGAAACACTTGTTTTAATTTTTCGATCATGCTCCAGATATCTTCGGAAATTTGCCTGTCTTTCTCGCGGTTGGCTTGATAGCCTACATACATGAGGTTTCGAAAAGTAGGACTGGGATGATCAAAGACAATTGCTAAATGGGTAGGTTTCAACTCTTCAATTGATTTAAGTAATATCGACAAAAAGCCATACACCCCTGCGGTTGCTTCCCCGCTTCTATTTCTCCAATCCGGCAGAGCATAATAAGCTCGATGGAGAACGCTGTTTCCATCGAGGACTAGCAGTTTCATCCCATTAGTTTAACAAATTCATCCCCGTCCATGTTCTCAGTCTCCAATAATCTGACCACAACTTTGTCCATTTTCTTTTTATTTTTTTTCAAGATCACCACTGCGTTTTTGTAGGCCGTATCAATTATTTTTTTGACTTCGGCATCAATTTTATTTTGCATGTCAGGAGAAATCAGAGTTTGTTCATAATAAACTCTTCCCCAATCAATAGCATCCTGCTGGGGACCATAATTGATAGGACCCAGAGAACTCATGCCATACTCCATGACCATATTGCGTGCCACCATTGTCGCTTTGTCAATATCATTGCTGGCCCCTGTGGTTATTTCCCCAAAGACCAGTTCTTCAGCCGCTCTTCCTCCCATCATCATGGTAATTTGTGAGAGCAACTTGGTTTTGGTCATATGAATGATGTCATTTTTGGGTGGAACCAGAGTATGACCAAGCGACATCCCACGCGAGACAATTGATATTCGATGTACCGGATCCATATCTTTTTGAGCCCAAGTAGTGATTGCGTGACCTACTTCGTGATAAGCCGTCATTTTACGGTCTTCGTCGGTCTGGGTGCGTTTCTTTTGCGGACCCATTTTGACTTTGGTGGCTGCTTCTTCGAGATCTACCATATTTATCTGGGTTTTACTTTCGCGGGCCGCTCCAATAGCCGCTTCATTGAGCATATTTTCGAGATCAGCTCCAGAAAAGCCCACTGTTCTCTTGGCCACCCCATCCCAATTGACATCTGGCGCAAAGGGCTTGTTTTTGGCATAAATGGCCAAAATATCTCTCCGGCCTTCAATGTCTGGATAGTCGACCATCACTCTACGGTCAAATCTTCCAGGACGCAGGAGTGCCGGATCGAGTAAATCACCACGGTTGGTCGCTGCCAGAACCATAACTAAATCATTAGGTGTAAAACCGTCCATTTCCACCAATATTTGATTGAGGGTCTGTTCGCGTTCGTCGTGTCCACCCATAGTTCCGTGCCCACGCTGGCGACCAATAGCATCTATTTCATCTATAAAAATAATTGATGGGGCACTTTTTTTGGCTGTGGCAAACAGGTCGCGGACCCGGGCAGATCC
>CAYIGO010000058.1:0-4097 GCA_964362965.1 uncultured Gammaproteobacteria bacterium
GATCTAGTGGTCCGCCAACCAAAGGCTTTTGAAGCCATAGTCAGAAAAGCTGGTTTTCCTCAGAAATAATTTGTTTTTCGTCTTATAATAAACTCATGAAAAACAAATTGATAAATATCAAGAATGAAGCTTTGGCCATGATTATGGGAGCCTCCGATGCAGATGAATTAGAAAGGATAAGAATAAACTACTTGGGTAAAAATGGAATACTCACTCAAATTACAAAAGACTTTAAAGATCTAAATATTGAAGAAAAAGCAGATATTGGGCGGATATTTAGCGAAGCCAAAGTCGCAATTGCTGAGGCAATTGCTTTCAAATCCCAAATCCAAAATCCAAAATCAAAAAATATCGACGAATCGTTGCCAGGCAAGTTACCGCCGATTGGCCATCTTCATCCAGTAACGCAAGCCATTGAGGAAATAAGTAACATCTTTGAAAAGATTGGTTTTGTGCGAGTACGCTATCCCGAAGTAGATTGGGATTGGTATGCATTTGAAGCGCTAAACATGCCAAAAACTCATCCTGCCCGTGATGACTGGGAAACTTTCTTCGTAGAATCACCAGAGAATAAGAAGTACGGTAAGTTGGTGCTTACCCCGCATACCAGCAACGGTCAGGTACGCGAAATGGAACGCCTTGGCATTCCACCAATACGGATGATTAATATTGGAAAATGTTATAGACGCCAATCAGATGTTTCACATACTCCTATGTTCCATCAATTTGAAGGACTGGTAATTGATGAGGGAATTAATATCTCACATCTTAAGGGAACTATAGATCATTTTGTAAAGCAATTCTTTGGTCCGAAGCGGGTTTCCAGACTCAGGCCCAACCATTTTCAATTTACCGAGCCGTCGTTTGAAGTTGATGTAACTTGTGATATCTGTTTGGGTAAGGGTTGCAAACTTTGTAAAGATGGCTGGCTTGAGCTTGGTGGCGCTGGCATGGTTCATCCCAATGTCTTGAAGGCTGGAAAAATAGATACTGATAAATACACCGGTTTTGCCTTTGGCTGGGGTGTCGAGCGGACTTATATGATGAAATCAGGTGTTAAGATCGATGACCTTCGTTTGTTATATAGTAACGACATTCGTTTCTTAAATCAATTTTAAAATATGCAAAAACTAAACAAACTTAAAAGAGGAGATAAAATAGCTATATTGTCGCCATCATTTGCAGCTCCCGGAAAATGGCCCCTTGTTTACGAATTAGGTCTAAGTCGACTTAAAAATATTTTTGGCTTGGAACCAGTCGAATATCCAACTACGAAAAAAATAGGAGCTTCAAAAGAAGAAAGATCAGCCGATTTGATTGCAGCTTTTGAAAATAAAGAAATTAAGGCAGTTATTTCCACATTGGGAGGAAATGACCAAGTAACTTATATCAAAGATTTGCCAACGGCACCTTTTAAAAATAATCCAAAATTATTCTTTGGGTACAGTGATAATACTCATTTTGAGAATTTTCTTTGGCTGAATGACATACCTTCGTTTTATGGTGGGGCATTATTTACTCAATTTGCAGAACAAGGAGAAATAAACGATTTTACCTTAAAATATTTAAAGTTAGCATTATTTAGTAGTGAAGAGGTCGAAATTGAATCAAGTGTAAATTACAGTGATATTGGATTAGATTGGAATGATCCTAACAATTTGGGAAAGTCAAGAATTTACGAAAAGAACTCTGGATGGATCTGGAACGGAAATTTAGATTCTGAAGGTATAACTTGGGGAGGATGTCTTGAATCTATAGACGAAATGTTACGAAACGGAGTTACAATCCCATCATTGAAAAATTTTGATAATGTAATATTAATGACAGAGACTTCTGAGGGAATTCCAACTGCAGATTATGTGCATCGAGTTTATAGAGCATTAGGAGAAAGAGGTATATTGGGACGCGTTAAAGGAGTAATTGTAGGTAGACCAAAAGCATGGGAATTCGACAAGCAGCATGATACTGAACAGAAAGAGATATATCGAAACGATCAGAGAGAAATAATAAAAAATACCTTTAGAAATTATAATAGCACCGCACCAATAGTACAAAATATAGACTTTGGTCATACGGAGCCTCAAATTCCAATCCCGTTTGGTTCTAAAATAAGATTAAGCTCAGTTAATAAAAAAATCTTTTTGAATTTTTAATATGCAAATATTAATTCCTGATAGTTGGTTGAGAGAGTTTATAGAAACGAATGCCACGCCAAAGCAAATACAGACTGCCTTATCGCTTTGCGGACCTTCTGTGGATAGACTGCACAAGAAAGGCAATGATTTTGTCTATGATATTGAAGTGACCACAAATCGAGTAGATATGATGTCTGTTCAAGGAATTGCCTTCGAATGTATGGCTATCCTTCCCAGATTCGGATATAAAACCAAGTTAATAAATAATCCCTACGCCAAGAAAGTAAATTTAAGAACTAAGGCCAAGGTTGATTATTTACAAGTTAAAGTTGATCCAAAGTTGTGTTCTCGGTTCTCGGCAGTTTTGATCGAGAATGTTAAAGTGGGGGAGTCTCCCAAAATAATTAAGGAGCGCCTAAAATTGTGTGGTTTACGAAGTCTAAATAGTGTCATTGATATTAGTAATTATTTGATGCTGGAAATGGGCCAACCTGTGCATACATTTGATTATGACAAAATTGCTGGCCATAAAATGATTCTGCGTGAAAGTAAAAAAGGAGAATCGTTGATAACTCTAGATGGTAATAAACATATTTTACCTGGTGGAGATATAGTTATTGAAGATGGTGACAAAAGGCTTATTGATCTATGTGGAATTATGGGTGGACTAAATTCAGCAGTCGATGAGAATACAAAAAATGTATTATTATTCGTTCAAGTATATGAGCCCACTCACATTAGACGAACATCGATGTCTCTGGCTCACCGTACTGATGCGGGAGTTCTTTTTGAAAAAGGATTGGCTGTCGAAAATGTCTTACCAACGCTCGAAAAGGGTATAAAAATGTTTGGAGGAATCGAAGATCGAGTTTTAGATTTATTATATGTCAGTGAAAAATTAACAGTTGTAAAACTCAATTCTCCAATTACTGAATTTGTAAATACACGACTAGGAACAAATCTAAAGTTCTCTGAAATATCAAATATTCTTAAATCTCTTGAGTTTAAAGTCATATCTGAATATGAAGTTGAGGTTCCTTGGATTCGTAAAAATGATATATCTATTCCTGAAGATCTGGTTGAAGAAGTAGCCAGAATTTATGGTTATCATAATATATCGCCAGTTCTTATGTCTGGAAAGTTACCAAAGCCATCTTTCGATAAAACATTTTATTGGGAATCTAAAATTAAATATGCTTTAAAATATTGGGGATATACAGATACATACACTTATTCATTGGTTGATAAAGATTCTGGGTTAAAACTAAATAACCCACTTTCCTCCGAATGGACATATCTACGAACAAATCTCACTAATTCTCATCTTAAAATAATTAGTGACAACTTAGGCCGAGTACTAGAATTAAATTTCTTTGAAATTGCAAACGTCTATCTTCCTCAAGAGGAATTGCATTTAGTACTCAGTACAACAAACAAAGATCGTGTCTTGTTTAAGGGCATTTTAGAATCATTGGAAAAGGAGCTTGGGACAACAATTAGTTACAAGGTACAATCTCACGCTACTTGCTTAACCTGCGAAATTAACTTGGCAGATATTTTTCAAAATGCTACAACTATTAAGCAATATCATTCCATTTCAAAGTTCTCTCCAATTATTGAAGATATTAATATAATGCTCTCTGGAAATTATAAAGATCTGGTCAATAAAATAAAATCAGTCAGTCCGCTGATAAATAATATCGAATTTATAGAAAAATATGGTGATAAATTAACTTTGAGGATAACCTATCATGATAAAAATAAACAACTGTCAAATGAAGACATTGCTTCATTTAGAGAAATCTTGATTGACCCCGATTTCCACAAATCTTGATCCCACATTTCCTGATTCGTCTGTTACTACTACATCGATCTTGTGATAACTAGCATTTGGCATATTTACTGTAACTTTCCAGGGTTCACCGACAAGGGTTTGTTTGAGCACTCCATCTACTGATACTT
>CAYIGO010000059.1:0-4046 GCA_964362965.1 uncultured Gammaproteobacteria bacterium
GTGACCCCGCGGAGAATCGGACTCCGATTTACAGGTTGAGAACCTGCCGTCCTAACCGTTAGACGACGAGGCCAATAGCCTAGACCTTGGCACATCGTCTATTTTAGCAGAAGGCACGAGCTTTAGAGCAATCTTTAGTACCTGGTCTAGGTGACTGACAAAATGAAACTTCAATTCTTTTTTGACATTGTCTGGCAAATCTATCAAATCTTTCTCATTCTCTTTTGGCAAGATGACAGTCGTAATCCCAGCTCTGTGTGCAGCGATAATTTTTTCTTTGACTCCACCTATTTCCAATACTCTTCCCCGCAAAGTAATCTCACCAGTCATAGCTACTTCACGCCGGACTGGAAGATCTGTCAGTGATGATATGACAGCTGTCGCAATAGCAATACCAGCCGATGGTCCATCTTTAGGGACAGCCCCCTCTGGAACATGAATATGAATATCCAGCTCTTTGTAAAAATTTTCTTTTAGCTGAAGAGTATCCCAACGACTTCTGATATATGAAAAGGCTGCCTTGGCCGATTCCTTCATGACCTCACCCAATTGACCAGTGAGCTGAAGTTCACCCTTGCCCGGCATGTGAGCCACTTCAATAAATAGAATGTCTCCACCAGCTGACGTCCAAGCCAGGCCGGTACTCATGCCAATTTCATCTCTGGTTTCGGCCAACGTTTCTGGCATTCTTTGCGGACCTAAGAATTTAGGAATGTCGGAGACTCTGAGCGAAGTCGAAGAGGCGAATTTCTTTTTTTCGGCAATTTTTCTAGCAATCTTTCGGCAAATCTTGGCAATATTGCGTTCGAGATCACGGACACCCGCTTCTCGTGTATATCGAGTTGCTATCTCTTTTAAAGCTGAGTCGTCTATTTTTAATTCATCTGGTAACGCTGCTTTTTTAAGATTTTTAGTCCAGATATAATTTTTGGCAATTTTTACTTTTTCGTCAATGGTATATCCAGAAAAAGAAATGACTTCCAATCTGTCGCGAAGTGCCGAAGGAATGGTATCCAAATTATTTGCCGTAGCAATAAATATAACCTGAGACAGATCAAATGGAACTTCTAAATAATGGTCTGAAAAGGCATTATTCTGTTCGGGATCTAATGCCTCCAATAAGGCTGAAGATGGATCACCACGGTAATCGGAAGCCAGCTTGTCCAATTCATCCAGCATAAAAACTGGATTTTTGGTTCCTGCTGTCTTGATGCCTTGGATAATCCGACCAGGAAGAGCACCTACATAGGTTCTCCTGTGTCCGCGGACCTCGGCTTCGTCGCGAATACCACCCAAAGAAATCCTCACAAACTTTCGACCCAGAGCTCTGGCGATTGATTTGCCAAGTGAGGTTTTACCGACCCCCGGGGGTCCAGCAAAACAAAGTATGGTTCCAGTGATTCCGTCTTTATCAGGAGATTTTTGCAAATTTCGTAGTTTCATAACCGACAAATATTCCATGATTCTTTCTTTGACTTTGGAAAGTCCATAATGATCCTCATCCAATATTCTAGCTGCCCGTGACAAAGCTACATGATTTTTGGAAGCCACATTCCAAGGTATATCACAGAGCCAGTCCAAATAGTTTCTAATATATGTAGATTCCGGATTATGAAAACTCATCTGTGCAAGCTTGGCCAATTCTTTCTCGGCTATTTTGCGGACATTATCTGGCATATTGGAGGTTTTGATCTTTTTCTTCAGAGTAGCCGTATCGTCACCTATACCATCTGTCTCTGAGCCGAGCTTTTCCAATTCTTTAGAAATTGTCTTTTGTCTTTCACGCAAGACTTGCTCTTTGTAATTTTTGTCAAATTTCGCTTGAGCTTGAGAAACAATGTTTTTTTCCAGATCAAGAAGCTTTATTTCATGTGTCAGCAAATCTAGTGTTTCATCAAGACGTTTTTCGACAGATATCGTTTCCAACAATCTTTGTTTGACTTCAGTCTTAAGATCCAAGAGGTTGACCACTTGATCTGTCAGCTCGGCTGCTGATACGCCGGTCATAAGTTTCATAAATATTGGAAAATCACCAGGTCTTCCCATATCAAATAAGTTCTTTAATTCATTTAGTATCTGTCTGCCTGTGGCTACACTTTGATCAGATTCTTGATATGTCTCATTAATTACAGTAACTGTGGCCGACAAAAAAGGTCCTGTCTGATTTATTGGACCTAATCTTACCCGAGCAATTCCTTTGACGCGGGCTAATAATTCGTGTCCCATAGGAGCAAATTGTTCTACTTCACACAGTGTTCCCACTTCATACAGATCCGTCAAATTTGGCAAATCGGTCTTGTTCTTTTGGCTTACCAAAACCAAATATTTATCAGCCCGGATTGCAGACTCTATTCCGGAAATACTTAAAGGTCTACCAAATGTCAACGTGGGCTCGGTATGAGGAAATACGACACCGTCTCGGAGAGGTACGATCGGGTAAATTCTGGTTGGGGCAAATCTCATATATTAGCAGTCTAGCATTTGTGGTGCTAAAATACAAGCATGTTACCGGACAAATTTTTGCAAAATTTAGCATCGGATATCAAGACTTCGGATTTTGACCGTATTCTACCTACCACCTTTCGGGTAAACACTCTGAAATCAGACTTTGAAACTATCAAATCAAAGCTTGATTTTGAATATACAGTGCAAGACGGGGCATTTATAACCAATCATCCACTCCGCCAAATTCAAGAAATGGATATTTATAAAAACGGTGAAATCTATGTCCAAGGCTTGTCCAGCATGATTCCAGCCACAATCCTGAACCTTGAATCCTGTGACTGTGTCCTAGATATTTGCTCAGCACCAGGGAGCAAGACCAGTCAAATCGCAGCTATGATGCAAAATACTGGGCAAATAATTGCCAATGATAATAGTAGGATTAGAATTTACAAACTGGAAGCTAACCTAAAAAAACTAGGGGTTACAAATACCACTATCGTTCATTCATCGGGTCAATCACTCTGGCAAAAATATCCAGATTATTTTGACAAGTCACTAGTGGATGTACCTTGCAGTATGGAAGGTAGATTTTCATCTCTTAATCCCAAATCATACAAAGATTGGTCACCAGGAAAGGTCAAGGAATTAGCCCAGCTACAAAAGTTTCTCTTGCGTTCAGCTTTTGGTTGTACCAAGCCTGGTGGAACTATTGTCTATAGTACTTGCACCATAAATACCCGGGAAAACGAAGAAGTGGTCGAGTGGCTACTGGAAAAAGAACCTGGAAGAGTTGAGTTGGTCTCGACCCAGCGCATCAATCCCAGTCCAATTATGGAAGGCTTCTTTGTAGCCAAGTTAAAAAAGCTGTAAAATAGCCTTATTGGGAGATCGGCTAACGGTAGGCCCTCAGACTCTGAATCTGATAATCTTGGTCCGAATCCAAGTCTCCCAGCTGATTCGACTCACTGCGTTCGCTCACAGCTATAGCAGTGATAAAGAATCATCCTGAGCGAATGGTGAGCGAAGTCGAACCAGAGTCGAAGGATAAATTATTATGAAATTCACTGTCTATATTCTCCGTACCTCTAATAATACCCTATATATTGGTCAAACTAACAACTTGCCTAGGCGTTTAGAAGAACACAAAACTGATAAAAATAAATCGGCAAAATATCTACGTTATTTTTCTTCGTTTGATTTAGTTTATAGTGAAGAATATTCAGATAGATCCTCGGCTATGAAGCGAGAATTTCAATTAAAAGGCTGGACTCGCGCCAAAAAAGAAGCTCTTATTGATAATAATTTGCAGTTACTCAAAAAATTATAAGCCATAAAGCGCGAGGCTCAACTTAAAAAATTGACTCGTACCCAAAAAGAAAACCTGATAAATATAAAAGAGTTATAATTAATTTATGGATAAAAAGATTGTGATAAGTCAGCATCATAAGATTAATAGGCATATTAATTTGATATTACTGCTCGTAGGTCTAGTATTGGCCTGGATTCTGAAGTCTTATGATTTTTCAACGTATGGACTCATAGGTGCATTTGTGGGCGGAATAATGTTTGCTTCTGTCTTTACTGTAGCCTCTGGAACCATA
>CAYIGO010000060.1:0-3871 GCA_964362965.1 uncultured Gammaproteobacteria bacterium
CTACAGAAAGGATTGGTCTGGGTTATGCTTTCTTTCATCCAAAGAATTTCTCCTCTTGACAAGAATGAATTTGATTTGTAAACTAGCAGTTGATTAATATGAGTGCTACCGACATAAACCAAATCAAACCCACGGCTGGATATGTCCTGATTCTGGCCGAAGAACAGCAAACCAAAACCACTGGTGGAATTTATTTACCAGACAACGCTAAGAGCGACAAACCCCAGACAGGTAAAGTTCTCGCAGTTGGCGCTGACGATGTCAAAGACGGATTAAAAATAGCTGCTCCAGCAAAAGTTGGCGACACAGTCATATTTAAAAAATGGGGAGGCAACGAAGTAAAAATTGAAAATAAAGAATATATGTTTATTAAATTTGAAGATATAATGGCCGTATGGCAGCAAAACAATTAAAATTTGGTGATGATGCTCGTCAGGCATTGGTCAAAGGTGTAAACACTCTGGCCAAGGCTGTTCTCATTACTCTTGGACCCAAAGGCCGAAATGTGGCCTTGGACAAAAAATGGGGTGGTCCATCGGTTGTTCATGATGGAGTCTCGGTCGCCAAAGAAATAGATCTCCAAGATCCCTTTGAAAACATGGGTGCCCAATTGGTCAAGCAGGCAGCCAGCAAAACTAGTGATGCAGCAGGGGACGGAACCACAACTTCGACTGCTATTGCCGCAGCCATTGTCAATCAAGGGATGAGACATATCACAGCCGGAGCAAATCCCATGCAAATCAAACATGGAATAGACAAAGGCGTAGAAGCAGTGGTCGCAGAGATTGCCAAAGTAGCCAAGAAAATCAAAGGCAGTGAAGAAATAGCCCAGATAGCCACTATTTCAGCAGGCGATGCTGAGATTGGTGCAAAGATTGCAGAAGCCCTAGAGAAGGTTGGTCAGGATGGAGTGGTCACAGTAGAGGAAGGTAAGGGACTAACAATTGATATTGAATATACCGACGGTATGGAATTTGACAAGGGCTATGCCAGTGCCTATTTTGTGACCGATCCAGCCAAGATGGAAGCGGAAATGCCGACTCCCTATATTTTGATTACTGACAAAAAGATTTCTTCGATCCAAGATTTGGTTCCATTTTTGGAAAAGTTTATCAAGGTCTCAAAGACTTTGGTTATTATTGCTGACGATATCGACGGCGAAGCTTTGGCGACATTGGTAGTCAACAAATTGCGTGGATCTTTCAATGTCTTGGCTGTCAAAGCCCCGGGATTTGGAGACCGTCGCAAGGCTCTACTTGAAGATATTGCTATTCTCACTGGTGGAACTGTCATTTCTGAGGACACTGGCCGGACATTTGAAAATATTGAAGTGACTGATCTTGGGCAAGCTGCCAAGGTTTGGGCTAACAAAGATGCCTGCAGAATTATTGACGGCAAGGGTGACAAAAAAGCCATTGAATCAAGAATTGCTCAAATCAAAACCGAAATGGACAATACGACATCTGATTATGACAAGGAAAAGTTACAAGAAAGATTAGCAAAACTAGCTGGGGGAGTCGCCGTTATTCATGTCGGTGCAGCCACCGAAGTGGAAATGAATGACCGCAAAGAAAGAGTCAAAGATGCGGTGGGAGCCACCAAAGCAGCTGTCGAAGAAGGCATTGTTCCAGGTGGTGAGGTGACACTTTTGCGCGCAGCTCATGCTCTGGATTCATTAACTTTGACTGGCGATGAAAAAGTCGGATTAGATATTCTTCGATCCGCTCTCTCTGACCCGTTCACAAAGCTAGTTCGTAATTCCGGCTATGATGAAGGTTACTATCTCAAAATTGTCTCTGAATCTCAGGAAGCTGATTATGGATTGAATGTCCTGACTGGAGAACTCGGTTCAATGCTCAAATTTGGCATTATCGACCCAGCCAAAGTAACTCGACTGGCTCTAGTCAACGGAGCTTCGGCCGCGACCATGATACTGACGACAGAAGCTATGGTTACAGAAATTGTCGAGGACAAGAAACCCGCGGCTCCTGCCTCTACTGGCATGGGCGGCATGGGCGAGGATTATTAAAGAAGTGATAAAATTTAGCGATGGGAGTTTTATACCAAGGAAAAATTATTGAGGTTATCCAGGATGGTAAAAGGGAGTTTGCCAGAAGGTCTCCTGGGACACGACTATTAATTGTAAAAGATAATCAGATATTGTTAACTAAAGAATACCGCGAAGAATTGAAGGACTTTGATTACCGGTTACCAGGAGGAAAAGTCTTTGATACTTTGACTGAATATAATCAATTTATTGAGTCTGGAAATGATATTTTGATTATTGCTCAAGAAGCCGCTATAAAAGAAGCTCGAGAAGAAGTGGGTATAGAAGCAATCGACATAAAATATATTTGGACATCGGTTTGTGGCGCAACTATTGTTTGGGATTTGTATTACTTTTTAGTATCACAATTTACAGAACTTGAATCCCAAACACTCGAAGAAGGAGAAAATATAAATCCAGTTTGGTTCACATACGAAGAAACCAAACAACTTGCACTATCTGAAAAAATGCAGGAAGACAGAAGCGTGGCAGTACTGTTGAGATTTTTGAATGCGATATAATGTGGGCATGTCGAAAATGGTGAACGGAAGTATTACTGCTTGACAAAAGGTAATACCAATACTATAGTAGTATTACTATGTTTGGGACATCTGTAATTACCACCAAAGGTCAAGCCACTTTCCCTCAAGAGTTGAGGTTAATGATGGGATTAGTTCCTGGGGACAGATTGTATTTCGAGGGCGATCTTGAGACAAAAACAATCAAAGTAAAAAAAGCTACTAAAAGTATTGTCGCTGAACTTGCTGGATCATTGAAATCTCCATTTGGTTATGTTCCTATTGCGGTGGCTAGGCAAAAAGCCGGTGAGGAGTTAGGGAAAAAATATAGCCTTTCAAAATGAATTCGGTATTAGTAGATACAAATATTATTTTGAGGTTCTTACTTCGTGATGACGAAAAACTTTTTTTCGTCGCCAACTCTATTTTTAGTAATGCTGAACACGGTAATATAAAAATATATATTGACGAATTAGTGGTAGCCGAGGCTATATGGACGCTTACTTCTTTTTACAAACAAGATAAAAAAGAGATATTTGATCTAATGTTGAAATTGGTGAGTAGAAAATGGATTGTAAATCCCAGAAAGAAATTGATTCTAAATTCTCTGAAACTTTGCCTTGATTCAAATCTTAGCTATATCGATAGTTGGGTATTTGAAGTTTCAAAAGCAAATAAGTACAAACTTGAAACATTTGATAAAGATTTAAATAAACAAGCATGAAAACTGGAACAGTTACGGTGGTCGTTCTCAAGCCGGGCCAAAAGCTGGCAGCTAGCTGATTTTATTGTCCCGGGACACGGGGACATGTTTAAGGTGGACAAATCGGTTATAATGACGGCATAAATGGGTAGAAGTAAAGAAATAGTTGGGATTACAGACAAAATATTTAATTGGTCGTTAGCTTTTTGTACCGCAGCCATGACAATATCATTCGTGACATATCTTGAAGGTAATCCTGTTCCAGCGTTGATAATTGGGGCTATGGGTTTGGTGTCTACAACTATGACAAATATTTTGGCGGGTTTGATAGAAAAATACAATATTCAAATTACTGGAAAAGAATGGTTAAATCTGGACAATTTATATTTATTAACACGAGTCGCAACTGGAGTGTTTGGATTAGCCGCAGTTGGACTTGTTACAACTTTCATTTTGAAATAATATACAAATTTCCCTTCGTGTGAGACCTGGGCGGGAATCGTCATGTGGGGCATGATCCCGCTTTGCGGGAAACCCGCGCAAAGTTAGAGGCCTCGAGGGGAATCGAACCCCTGCATAACTGTTTTGCAGACAGTCGTGTTA
>CAYIGO010000061.1:0-3783 GCA_964362965.1 uncultured Gammaproteobacteria bacterium
AGTCTTACTCTCAGTCAGCGTCCCATCCAGATCAAAGCAAATTATCTGTTTCATATAAGTCTTAAATTCTTTGCATTTTTGGAAGTAATTATCTTTTTTCCAGTTTTTGATTCTATTTCCTTTTTAGCATTCCCTGCCACTGTCCCACCTTCTCGAGCGACAATTGCGCTTTCAAAAAAGTATTTTGGCTGTTTCTTTTTGGATATTTCTGTTGTGGCTGTCTTGGCCAGCATATTTAAAACTAATTCTAGGTTGGTCATGTTATCTCGGAGATTTTCCTTCTTCAGTCCTTTGAGATTTTTGTATTGTTTTGTCGTTAGCCCTGCCCAAGCCTTTGATATTTCGTCAGTCAGAATCGCAAATTCCGAGCCCTCTTTGACGCCACGGGTTTCCCATTCGTCAGTCAAGTCTTTGCGAATTTCAATACTTTTTAATCTCTGATTAATCCAATTCTGGCTATAGCCCTTTTGGAGGTAGGTTTTTAAAGCCCGGCCAATTGCTAGTTCAGGATCTGCCGTCTCTTCTAGTCTTTCATATCCCACTTGCGCCAACCACAGCTTTAGGGGCTCAGCTTTGGGAGAGGGGACACTTTGAACTATACGAAGCATAATTTCTGTATCAGCAGCATCAGTCAAATAAAATTTTTCATCAGACGCCTGCATTTTCAGTTGTACGATTTTCTCGTACACCTCACTGCCTTCTATCTTTAGCTTAATTTTTAAATCGCTCCAGTATCTACGTGGAATTGTACTATCTGTCAGTATTTGTATGACGTCTATGACTGAAAAATACCACAGTTCTTTCTCTTTATTCCACTGACGTCGGATATTTTTTCCTTCAAAAATAGAAATCTTTTGATTATTCATTTAATTCTGTCAAATTTCCTGAGAATTAATAACTTTTCTAAAGTAAGTATACCTGACCATTCTGTCTTTGCTTTCTCCCACTCATTTGAAAACTTTCCCTGCCACGTCCAAGTCGGAAGCCAGGAACCACTATCATCTTGCGAATCGATCTCATAATCTAAATTCTCTTCAACAGAACTTTGAAACCTTTTATAATAAAGAGAGTCAGGGGAATCTACAACTTGTAGAGGACGCAAACCATATCCGCTCCACTTTGTGGAATCAGTAATCAAACAAGTACTAAGCAATCTATCTAACTCGACTATTATTCCCTCTCGAAATACTTCTGGAATATTTTTAGATTCAGAGAGTCTTTTACAACACAGAAAATCATGCATTTCTATTTCTTTAAGTACCTTCATGACACCTAGTATTTTTTCTCCTAAATTAGAATTAAATTCAGATAGATATCCTAGAATCTCTGCCGTGGGATTTAGGTGAAAACCCAAAAACTTTTCTTTTTGATCTGCTTGATCCCACCATGGAGCATGAGGAAAATTCTGTGCAGATGGAGGAATTATTCTCCAGCTCATATTCTCCGAGTCATAATTTCTTAACAAATAACTGTCGACTGATAATGTATTTAATATTTGTAAGGCCAAAGAAGTAGCCAATACAGAACTATCTGGGGTTCGTAAATCAGGTTCCAGGGCATGACCAAAACCACCATCTGCATTCTGAAATTTCGCCAGCTCCGTTATTACCTCATTGATGTCACTTTTTTCAAAGTGAAACCGGAGCCGTGCCTTTTCGAGCGGCCTAGCTTTCTCCTCAATCCATTTCTTTGCTTTTTCAAATGATTCTTTACTTAGATATTTCATATCTTTTTCTTCTTCTGAAATAACTTAAGAACGTTCAAGGCTGTATCTTCGAAATCATCGATCGCTCTTTTTGCTTCTCTTCTTGTATAATCATAAAAATTCTTTTCGGCAATTTCGATTGCTAATTCATGTGATATCTTACCCGCGTCTTTCAAAATATTTTTGTTATTGATCTGTAAAAATGCATGAAGTTTTTCTATCCAATCTTTCATATACATAGGAACTCTTTGTATAGCCTGCCCTTGGGCAAATACCAAATATTGTTCAACCAAATTATTTAAGACTAAAAGTTCCTGTTCATTCAAATAATTTTTAGCTATAGCTACTTCTTCTTTAGTTGGTTTATAGCCTCTGAAATTGGTCAGACCTATATTTGGTTTTTTACTATCTACTCTGTTGACAATTATCTCTGCCGCTGTGTTTCCTGTAATTGCATAATGCATTTTATTTTGTACGGTTTTGAAGAAGAGAATGCTTTGTTCACTTTTAGGATCGTAATCAACACTTGTGGCATAAATATCGGTAATTTTTCTGTAAAATCTCTTTTCGGATGTACGAATATCTGTAATCCTTCGAGTTAATTCCTCAAAATAATCAAACGGCAAATCTGGGTTTTTCAGTCTTTCATCATCCATTACAAAACCTTTAACGATATATTCACGCAGTCTTAACGTTGTCCACTGTCGGAATGCTGTAGCAATGCGGCTTTTTATTCTATAGCCTACGGAAATAATTAGGTCAAGGTTGTAGTATTCTAATTCGCGTTTTATCTCACGTTTACCCTCATTTTGAACTGTTAAGAATTTCTTAACAGTTGCATTTTGAATCAGTTCACCTTCCTCAAAAATATTTTTGACATGTTGACTTATATTATTTTTGGTCGTTTGAAAAAGATCTGCCAAGGCATTTTGAGTAAGCCATACAGTTTTATTTTCAAATCGGACATCAATCTTCGTCTCGCCAGTTTCAGTTTTGTAGATAATAATTTGAGATTGGGGTTGGGTATTTTTCATATCAGTTTATAAATTAAAATCAAGAATTAACGGTAAATGATCTGAAACGTCAGTATTTAATACTTTAAAGTCATTTATTTTGATATCTTTGGTAACAAAGATATAATCAACGACATTTCTTAGTTTATCACTTAGTTCATTTGAAGCCGGCCTCGTGGTTTTTATATTAAATTGGTCAACTAGACTGATTAATTCTGGTTTAAAAAGTGAAATGGACGGAGTATCTGGAAATAAATTGAAGTCACCAACAATAATTGAAGGACATTCCGCTTCCAATGCCAATTGTTTAATAGTTTTACATGCTTCTAGGGTTTTTTCAGTTCCCATCTTATCTTTTGACCAAATCCCATGATAGTTGAGCACACGTAATTTCTTGTCCTCAGTATTTAAGTCGACGACTTGAACACTACGATAATCTTCTTCTGGCCATCGTGACCAATCAGTAACATATGTAAAATGATTTTGAACAAAGATATTTTGTCCTTTGATAATTGGGTACTTTGTTTTTATATAATTTCCAAATTCTACTTTTCCTTCAAAATCATATTCAAAGTGATCTTCACCATGGAATTCATTCAATTCAAATTTTGACAGCACCCAAAAAGGTGCAAAGAAAGATTCGGTCAATTTGGGAGTCGATTCGTTTATAGAGTCAATTGAAATTGAATCAATGTTCGAATCAGTGTCAACTCTTCTTATTACCTCTTGTAGTGTTAATATATCAGCGCATTGCTCAGCTAGAAATTGAGATAGTTTATAATTATTTTTTTCAAATGCGGCAACATTGAGTGAAATTAATTTCATAATTCTTTTTTCAATTTTTCAATCATCGGCACTTGGACTGGATCTAGACCGTAGAGCTTGGCTGTTGCCAGAGCAGTGCAGTTTGCCAAATCTAAAAAGTTGAATATTTTTTGGAGCATATCTTTGCCAGTTAATTTTATTATTTTTGTTGGGATACCGATGTCGTTATATAGCTTGGCTGTAACTTCCATTCTTTTTTTAATTTTGGGATGATCTGACTCGTCTGTTATAAACAAGCCA
>CAYIGO010000062.1:0-3778 GCA_964362965.1 uncultured Gammaproteobacteria bacterium
CACCAAAAACGTATTGGCTTGATTTGACTCAATCTGAAGAAGAACTTTTGAAAAATATGCATCCCAAGGCTAGATACAATATCAGAGTTGCCCAAAAGCACAAGGTGGTGATTAGAGAAAGCGACGATATAGAAAAGTTTTTGCTTCTAAACAATCTTACCCAAAGACGCCAAGGATTCTATGCTCATGACGAAAAATATTTCAGAAATATGTGGACCCATCTCAAAGATAAAATCGCCCACTCGTTTGTAGCCGAATATGAGAATGAAGTTTTGGCTGCTTGGATCATATTTAAATATGGAGATACTATTTATTACCCTTATGGTGCAAGTTCCGATAAGTTTAGAAATGTCCAAGCCACAAGCTTAATGCTCTGGGAAACGGCGCTTTGGGGCAAAAAACAAGGCTGTAAAATCTACGATCTTTGGGGCGTGGAAGAAGGAAAGGGTTTTACAAGATTTAAAGAACAATTTGGACCAAGCTTGGTTACTTTTGTTGGAACATACGATTTAATAATAAATCCGCCATTATATTGGTTATTTAGATCAGCAGAATTTATCAGATGGCAGATCTTAGGCAGTCTCAGGCATTTGCGAAATATCTCGGGACGTTAGGTTGGAAGGTCGAAAAAGGAATATTTATTAGACCCTTGTGGATTTTTGGTGCTCTGGCCAAAATCCAGCGTGGGGTTCTTCCCAGCGACTGGAAAGAGATATTGAAAAAGCACTGTGTCTGGTATTTTGAGATTAACCATTCTCCCAGCAAAACTCTCCAAGTAGACTTAACACCAACAAAAACTCAAATTTTTGCTCAGTTTAAAAAAGATTGCCGATATGTTTTAAAAAAACTAGCTCCTAGCTCCTATCGACTAACAACTAATTCTTTTCAAGAATTCTATGATATTTGGAAACAAAGCGCTCGTAGGAAGTCGTTGTGGATACCAAGTGAAAAAGAATACTTTAATTTAATAAAGTGTTTTAAAAATAAATGTTTTTGTATAACTATCGACGGCAAAACGGGAGCATTAATCTTGATGCACGACAATATTGCCTACTATTATTATGCTGGGGCAACCAAAGAAGGCGTCAAGCAAAATCTGCCCTATTTGGTCGTTTGGCAATGTATGCAAGAAGCCAAAAAAAGAAAATGCAAGCTTTGGGACTTCGAAGGCATCTATGACGAAAGATATCCCAATAAAGACTGGCTGGGCTTTTCTCACTTCAAAAAATCTTTTGGTGGAACTGAAGTAGAATTTCCGGATAGAAAAATTAAGTGGTTTTGGAATTTCGATATGTAAGGCGTTTCTTGAGCAAGTTTTCCCGGAAACCGCCTTCTTTGGCATGTTTGTCTTCAAGACTCTTAATATGCTTGAAGAGCAGGTATCCCTCCATGCGACAGAGAGTAAGTATCATATTCGCGGCTTCGGTAGAATCCGTCGGGAGAATTGGGGTGTTTAGGGTATTTGGGGAATTTGAGAGCCAAAATACCCTAAATTCCCGAAATTCCCTAATTTTCGGATGGTCCTTTCCCCAGATTGGCAATCCCCGTTGACGCAGATAGTCTTCCAGATCTTTTGCCAGTTCTTCATTGCTTCCACGGGCGACCCCAGAAAGCATAATATATGAGCTTAATGATTCGCTTGTATAGCCCTCTGCCACATTCTGTGGATTACTCCGTGCAGCGCCATTTGCCTGCTCTATCAATTTAAGATTGGGGAATGTGGGGTCTTTTGGGGATTTGAGATATTGCTGACAGAATTTAAAGGTTAGGTCTTGAATTACTTTTCCCAACATATAGACTACCAAATACTCATATCCCGGTCTTGATTGAGTTAAACTTGTCATATATCTAAAAATTCCCAAAATCCCCCAAACTCCCTAATATTATTGTATCAATTTTTATCACACAACATTTTATAAGCACAGGAGGAACAATAGAACCCAGTACAGGCAAAATCACTGCTTTGAATTTCATCACGAATTTTTAATATTTTCTCTCGGGCTTTATCGAGTTGGGCGGAGTTGCGAATAGTTGATAGAGCTTGACCAGTCTGGAGAAAATACAAAGTCAATTTGACTTTTTGTCCAAGGTTGAGGGCTTCGGATGCCAATGCATAAAAAGAAAGCTGTAAATTATTATCAACATCTTTTTGCTCTACTGGTTTACCCGTTTTGTAATCAATTATTTCCACCGTTCCATCTTCCCAAACATCTACTCTATCCATTCTGCCTGTAATTTTTAGATCATTGGCAATGGGAATTGAAAACTGGTGCTCGGTAAATTTAGATGGATGTTTGGAATATTTTTCGTCAGACAAATATTTAATGAGTAGATCTTCCCCGAATTGTTTGGTTTTCTTGCGTTGAACCGGATCTAGAAATCCCACATCTTTCCATGTTTTGCGGTAAGTCTCCAGCGGATTATCACTATTCAGAGCTTTGTGAACTGCAGTTCCGAGAGTGGTCATGGCCGTGGCTGGTTCAGGAATTCCCAAGATATATTTGGCTCTATAATGCGCAGGACATTCATTGAAAGAAGCGATGTGGCTGTAAGACAAAGAGGAGATAGGAGCTAGTTGAGAGGAGCTAGTTTTCGGTTTTTGGTGATTTAACTGGTTATTTTTGGGACTATCTCCTAGCTCCTGAATGCTCGCTCCTGTTTCGCCAACGAAAAGTGAAACCTTCTTAGCCCGTTTGGTTTCACCATAATAGTCAGAGGCCGTTAAACATAATTTTGATTTTGCCCTAGTCATACCCACATAAAACAGTCTGCGTTCTTCCTGAAGATGAAAATCCAGTTCTGGCATTTTTTCCTTGATTAGTTCTTGAGGGATAGGCAACTGCTCAGACCGGTTTCTTGAAGGAAATCTGTCCATCACCAGATTAGTCATAAAAACTGTATCAAACTCTAATCCCTTTGCAGAATGAACCGTTAATATATTGACCGCATCGTTTTGCCGCCAATCTGAATCGACACTGGCGGCAGGTGACTCTCCCATTTGCATATTTAAATCAATCCAATCGACCACTGATCGAACCGAAGCATCGCGCGCATCCTCAAAGCTTTTAACACGCTTAAAAAATTTGGCGATGTTTTTGGCTTTATTATCATCTTCAATCGTCATTAATATTTTTGTGTCTACCAAGAAATCATAGAGTATTTGACCAGCGCTACTATTACTAGATTTCTGTATAGCTGACTTTAAAAATGAAATTGCACTTAGATCAAGATCGCTACATATTTCAAACAAAGTTTTACCTGTGTGTCTAGTCTTGGAAAACAAATTTACCAATTCGTTTTTATCTATTTGCCAAATGTCCATCGTCAATACTCGATACAGCGAAATGTCATCATCCGGATTATCAATTGCGCGTAATATGGCAATTAAATCTTTAATCTCAGGTTGGACAAAGAGTTGGGCAGGACCCAAGAATTGGACTGGTATTCCTGCCCGCTCTAGTGCTTTCACAAATGGCTCTGCTTGAGAATTAGAGCGGACAAGAATTGCATAATTTTTAAAGTTATCATGAATTTGCGATGCAATCCAATCGGCTTCGTCCTCTCCCCTGCTAAATTTCTGAAAGGATACCTCTCCTTCTGGTTTGCCAGAAAGTGCAATTAACTTTTTATCAATATTAGCTTTTACTTCCAGGCGATCCGGGTTGTTATTACTTATCAATTTATATGCTGCGTCCAAGATTTTTTGCCCACTTCTGTAATTTCGAGTCAAAACTACAGTCTTGACATCTTTGTAGATATCAAGGAAAGACAATACATT
>CAYIGO010000063.1:0-3687 GCA_964362965.1 uncultured Gammaproteobacteria bacterium
TTTCATTTGTTTGGACATGGGGGACTTACTTGGACCTGGACCAGGAGCCGGTAATAATATTGGATTGTCTGGTGCAACTACTGGCTCGGGAACAGAATCAGATCCGGGAACAACTACCGGAGCAGTACCTTCGGTCGAATAATCAAGATGATTCTGATCGTCCATAATTTTTGAAACTAAATAAACCCGTTGTAATTAGCATAGCACCAATCAAGAGCAACAATAAACTGAATTCAAGATTGCCGGACTTTGGCTGGTCATTTTCGACTGGATAGGCGACACGAGCTTTGGGAGTCGGGCTGGGCTTGGGGGTTGGGGTAGGTTTTAATTTTGCAGAAGGGGTCGCCGCAAATGTTGGTAAAGTTGTAGTTCCTGCCGCTTCCACTATAAATGTCCGAGTAACTTTTTGGATAACACCGTCAACCAGAGTTGATACTGTAATTGTATGTTCACCGGGCTCAAGACCATCAGGGATCTTGAAATCAAATTGCCCTTTATTATTGGCTTTGACAGTTGCTGTGATTTTGTTTTCGGAATTTATTTCGATACTTATTTCAGATCCAGCGGGAGCCTCGCCCGTAACCTTTGGCTTGATAGTATTTAATTTTATTTTTGACTCCAAGGCTTGGGACGATGCGTCCAATGCGTCGTCTGAAAACTTTGAGATAGGTGTGCTTTCTACAACTTTTTCAATCTTTTCTCCCAAGACTATTGGTGCCATCGGCCTAGCATTAGATAATACGACAGAGATATTTGAGGTACCCAGGGGTCCTGCCTGAACAGAGATATCAGCAGTAGCAGATTGTTTGTCATATGAAGCAAAACTTGTCAGGTCCGAGGTTCTGGAAATTGATAGTGGTACTACCCAAGATCCTGACGTCTTGACGAGCGCTACTTGTGGGACAACGCCCGGAAGCCTGACGTAGACCAATGACCCTTCGGCCGGGTCTCCTCCAGAGGTCATAATTTGACCATAGACAACATCTGCCGGTGGCGGATTTCTCAGAGTCATGCCTGTGGTGACGACTGATTCACTACCCAAAGATTTTCCTGAGCCAATTTTTATTTTGTAATTTGTAGAGGCTTTCAGACCACGAACTGAAACCAGATGGGTAAAATAACTTCCAATACTTCCCTTGTCCTGATCTCGGTCATCAGAGACAACAAGCTCGGACGAAGCTAAACGATCTTCATTATATTTCACATAACCAGAAGTAGCTTTGGCTGTAACCCAAGAGACAGAAAAAGCAGTATCTGAAACATTGGTAATCTGAATATTGGCAGGAGCTTCATCTATTGATGCAGATGTATTAAAAGAAGTAGTGTTACGCATCAGCCACAACCCTGTCACCAGTCCTCCGAGAGTGATGAGTATTCCAAATAATGTGGGAATCGTAATTTCTGGTCTTTTCATGGCAGGCGTAACTGTAGGGCAGATAAGACGCTAGTACTAAGAACTGGATTCAAAACTCTCAGGTGCTTAGCTAAAACCTCAGGGATAATAGGCTTAGTATAAGCATGATATACTTCAAAGCCCACCCATGTCGAGAGGGTAATAAGAGTGAATACCAATAAGGCTACTATGTCTCGGTCAAAAGTCCTGTGTGGTTTCATACTATATTTATAGCTTACGGCGAGTAATTTTCCAAGATGAAATAAGTTTTGCCTTTGATATTAGCAATCAATTGGCCTGAATTACCTCGGGCTATCTGGACAGAACTGATAGACATAAGTCTTCTACTGTTTTCAATTTTATACAACATATCGTGGATTTGGGTATAACTGCCCTTGAAATTGATAGTAAATTCAATATCAGACAAGCCCTGATTTGGCGGGGTCTGATTTGCTAAATTAATATTTCCCAAGGCAATACTATCGACAACTACTCCCGCTTGCGTTGCACTTTTGACCAAATAGCCGCTAAGATCCCCAAATTTTGATTGGATAGGAAGAGCATCGTCGATTAAGTAAAGTTGTGGTTGGATTTTCTGATAGGTTTGGACCATCGATTGGAGATTGGCAATTTTGGTTTTAAGCTGGAATTCTATATCACGCTTGGATTGAATTTCACCAGTCAACCCAGCTATGGTGACAAGTGTCGGACGCAAGGCAAATACCAACAAGACTATTAATAACAGAAGTGACAAAGTAACAAAGAGGGTGGCCCGCCACATGGGGCGCTTCTGGATAATCTGTAAATATTTACGATAATGAGTCAGCGAATTTCTGTAATCTATAGCCATATTATGATAATAAATTTTAAATTATTGTTTGGTTCTGTACTGACACTGGTTAAGGCTACTGATTTGTAAATTTTGTCTTTATTTAATTGTTCCATAATCAGTCCCAAGTCTGATTCAGAGGCTACTATGCCAGTAAGGGTCAATAAATTGTCTGCATAAGCAAAGTTTGTCATAGCAGATTCAGCTGGAAAAATGGAATTTATCTTTTCGAGAATTAAGGCCGTGCTTGACTGATTTTTTATTTTTTGTTCCGCTTCGATAAGGCGAGCTTGGGTCAGACGTAATGTTTTTTCTGTATTATTAGATGCTTCAAGGAGAGCCTGTTTGCCAGCTATGGAGTCGCCCAGATCAGAAAGATCGTGATCCAACTTAAATCTGGAAATGAAAGCTATGATTACTGCCAGCTCGACCAATATAATGATGTAGCGTCCGGTTGTAAGAGACCATTTGAGAAATCGGCCCCAAAATGACAGCTCAAATTCGGTTTTTGGCAGAAGATTTAGCATTAATAATAATTATAGCAGTTTTGAAAGCCTGGATTTGAGACGTGATGCTTTGTTGGGGTGAATTGTATTTTTCTTGGCAGCGCGATCCAGAAGAGAAAATGCCTTTTTGAGATTGCCTGGCGTCGGCTTTTTGCGCGTGAGAGTAATAGCACGTTTAAAAACGTCTCTTGTCTTTAGATTTATGGTCCGCTTGCGCTTATCTGCGCGTTGTTTTCGGATAGCCCCTACAGTAATTGGCATAACGAAGCTATAATAGCACAATGAGGGAATTTTTGCTCAGGAAGCAGTCTAGTATTTTGTCTGCTGCGGTCATCATTATGGTCACATATGGTTTGTCACATATCTTGGGCTTGGTAAAGTCTCGTCTACTGATTTCGTATTTTTATGGTGGAAATGCAGCTCTTCTCGATGTCTATTATGCCTCAATGATTATTCCTGAAACCGTCTTTCAGTTGTTGGTCATGGGTGCACTCTCGGCAGCTTTTATTCCGGTATTTAGTAATTTTTTAGCTTCTGACAAAAACTCTGCCTGGAAAATGGCAGCCACGACATTAAACTTGGTACTGGGATTATTTGTCTTATTTTGCTTGATAATATTTGTATTTGCTAAACCATTATCGATTTTGGTTGCACCCGGATTTAATCCGGGTCAGATAGCGATTATGGCAAATTTGCTAAGAGTAATGCTGGTGGCTCAGCTATTTTTCTGCGTCTCCGGATTTTTGACAGGCATGATCCAATCCCACCAGCGCTTCTTGATTCCAGCCATTGCTCCCTTGGCTTATAACTTGGGAATAATACTGGGTATAATATTTCTCTCGCCCTCTCTTGGAATATATGCGCCAGCAGTAGGGATGGTATTGGGAGCGGGATTTCATATGTTAGTCCAACTGCCAGCGGCCATATCACTAGGCTTTAAACCCACATTTAATTTTGAT
>CAYIGO010000064.1:0-3677 GCA_964362965.1 uncultured Gammaproteobacteria bacterium
TGTAGAATAGTATCCATGGATTTCAATTATAACCGTATCAAACGCCAGTTATTATCCCGAGTTTATCTAAAGCGGGGAGTATTTATAATAATAAGCCTGGTAATATTACTTTTGGGTATTAGATACTTGTTTATGCCAGCGTTTGGCTTTACCAAATCAGCCTGGAAGTTGACTCAGATCAAGCTCCCAGTGTCTGATGACAGAACCAATTTTTTGGTCATGGGTGTGGGTGGAGGTAGTCATACGGGAGCTGATCTTACCGATACCATGGCTGTGGTGTCAGTCCGGTCTGAACCGCCTGATGTCGCAGTCATTACGATTCCCCGTGATTTGTGGATCCAAAGCCTCAAGGCAAAAATAAATACCATGTATTATTACGGTGAGGAAAAACAAGCGGGTGGAGGGTTTATTTTGGCCAAATCGACCGTGTCTGAGGTCCTGGGTATCCCCATACATTTTGCAGCTTTGATAGATTTTTCGGGATTTGAAAAACTAATCGATGTGATGGGTGGAGTAGAAATAAATGTCTTGAATTCTTTTGAAGATAAACTCTATCCTATTGCCGGAAAAGAAAACGACACTTGTGAATCTTGCCGGTACGAAATTATAAAATTTGATGCCGGAATACAATCAATGTCTGGTTCGACTGCCTTAAAATTTGCTAGGTCTCGTAATTCCGAAAGCGATGAAGGGTCTGACTTTGCCAGAAGTAAACGCCAAGAACAAATAATGAAAGCTATAAGAGAAAAAATTATCAAAAATCCGTTAAAAATAATTGATCTTCAAAAAGTGGTACGTGAGATTACAAAAACCGATATTTCTCCTGATTTGATTCCCGCTGTAGTCAAACTTGGTTTAAGTGTCTATAAAACTCCAGTTCGTTCCACTAGTATTTCAACTCTAGTATACAATCCTTCGTCTTTGTTTGATTCTCAATGGGTGCTCATGCCTATTGGTGATAATTTCACCAAAATCTCATCTTACGTCAAAGATTTTTTGAAACCCAGTATCCAATAATATTGGGTATTTATCAACAAAATATTTTTCATCCGCTCCAAAATTACCCTTTTCGCCATCACCTATCAATACATAATCGATGGAATATTTTTGCAATAAGTCCGCAATATCTGCGGACCCATTAAATATCTTACGGACATCTGATTCCCGTTCACTATAGTTGATACCCCAGCTCCATAGCCAGCCTCTAAAACCCAGAACAATTTTCCGCCCCGACAAATCTACCAACCAGTGATTGTGATTATCGTTTGTCAAAAAAATTGAATTGCGGGGAGTTGAAGCCCTGATAAATTCGGCAGATTCGATATCGGATCTGTTCCAGAGCATCAGCTTATTTTTTTCAAAGTCTAGCCATGATCTAGCATCGTATGCACCAGAATATATAATTCCAATAAACAACAATAGAGCAAGCATTTTTGGTATTTTTGTCAGATACCATCCCGCCAAAATAGCCGAACCTAAATACCAATAGCGCAGCATTTTTGAATTATCATTTTCCCAAGGTTGAAAGATCCAGAGATTGCAGACAATAAATATTATGATAAATGGAATGTAAAGCCAAAAGATCCGACGTTCTTTAAAAAAGCTTGTGAACCAGGCAATAGGCAATAGGGGTAACATAAACCCCATATTTTTAAACCAAAACCACAGCCAATTGTCGTTTTGGACGTGGGCTGCCCAGCCCGGAAGCCATCTAACAAATCCCTTGGTCTGTGGTAGAAAATATAAATACTGGGGAATTGCCATAATAATTGCAGGAATAAAAAAACTAAACCACTTTTTGGATGGTCTATATAAAAAATATACTCCAGAGATCGACATTATCATAAGATAAGTATGAGCATGAAAGAAAGGTATGAGACCGACCGTTATTCCAGCTAGAAAAAAATAGCCACTATCCAAAAGAATAAAAATAGACAAAGCGGCAGTCAAGCCTAGAAGTATCCCGCGTTGGGGGACCATCTCGGAAATGACAAAATTAACCCACTGAATATTGTGTTCATATGAGTGGGTCAATTCTTTGGTGTCTTTATATATAAATCCAAGTCCTCCTGAAAACATAAAGATACTAATAGCCAATACTGCTGCCACATTGTTTTTTGTCAGTCTGACAGAAAGAGTATAAATAAGAACTATCAAAATAAGGCCAAAGATTATCCCCGGTAATTGGAGTGACCAAGGAATAGACAGTCCAACTTTGGCAAGGATTGCCGAAGTGTAATCAAAAAGGAATGGGTAGGCTAGACGAACGCCTGAATACCATGGGTTTTGAGGAGGCCAATTTGCACCGTATAGCCAATTGGCTATATAACCAATGTGCCCCGCCCAATCTCCCCAGACATTACTTCCCCCTGCCCAGATGCCCTCAGGAGTCTCAACCAACATTTGGGAAAAGAGTTTAATTAAATAAATGGACCAACCAAGGATAGTCACAGAAAACAGGACCCAGGACACAGAGGTTTGGACTTTTAAATATTTAATTAAAAAAATAAATACAACAAAAAAACTGATGATGGCAGGCCAGATAAGAAAATCTTTATATAATAATGAAATCAAAAAAGATGCCCAAGTAGAGACCATGGTGGAGATAACGATGGAAATAGCAATTATTTCCATCCTGGTAACCAAAAATACTGATTAACTAACTCTTTTGGTATTGGCAGGCCTGTCCATATTGGATAAAAATAGATAAAAGCCACAATGACCAAACCACAAATCCCAATGGTTAAAAATTTGTTTTTGATTTGAGATAACGAATAAGCTATTGCCATACAAATAAATGGGACAGAGGGTAAGTAGTGATAGAGAAACATGATGCGGGGGGCACGAGCCCATGGCAGCCAAAAAGCTAAGAAGCCTACAATTATTAGCCACTGGCGTTTATAAAGGGTATACAAAATTGCCGGTATTCCTATCCAAAACAAAATAGGATTACCTAGCGCGTAAATATTGGCAATTGAATCTTTTTGATAATTGACATAATACCAGACGGAGCGAAGATCAAGTGGCCATGTCCACCAAGTTGATTGGTAGGTATGAGTGGCGGTCAGATTAGTGTTGTACCACCACATTTGTTTTTGTAACTCTATAAAATTTTGCCAAGTTCCTCCCAGATAAAAATAATGTGAATACGACAGTAAGTAGATTCCCAAGACCACAATCAGAATTCCGATTATATTCTTTCGCCAGCCAAAAATCGCAATGGCATAAAGTCCCGTCCATTTGGTAGCCAAAAGCATTCCTAAGCTTATGGCCAATAGTAAAAGTCTCTTTTTAACAAAAAAATAAAAAACTAATAAGATAAAAAATAAGGCATAAATATCATTCATATTGATTCGTGACTGGACAAGAATTAATCCATCGAGACTGGCTATGAAACTAGCAAAGACTGCATATGGCCTAGGCATTAGTTGATTAGAGATTAAGTAAATTAGGGCAATACAGAGAGTGCCAATAATAGCTGAACCAACCCGCCAACCAAAAGAATCATCGCCAAATAGCAAAATGCCAATTGCTGAAATAAGCTTTGCTAAAGGTGGGTGAGTCCAACCATAAGCTGTACCAGCTACAGGTGAAGTGTGGAACCATTCATAAGCCTTAATATTATTTTTGACGATCTCTTGGGTGGTAAATGCATTGTAGACTTCGTCAAAATAATA